>NZ_BAABDO010000056.1:0-40870 GCF_039539665.1 Actinomadura keratinilytica | reverse complement strand
ACCTCGCCGACGCGGGAGGCCGCGCGGCGGGCGATCCGGCGGCGCACCGGGCCGCGGGTCGGGCATCGGCCCGGACGCGGGCGGCACCGCATGGCCGGGGTCGTGGCCTGCTAGGCTTCCCAAGCGAGCGCTTGGTACGTAATGATGGGATCCGGCGTTGTCCCGACCAGGCGGACGCCGGGGCGCCCCGCCGGGCCCGGTGAAGAAGGAGCCGTAGACGTGGCCGACCGCCCGATGAAGTTCTCGACCTTCCACCTGTTCCACCAGAACGCGGGCCAGAGCGCACGCGAGGTGTACGACTACCAGATCGAGGTGATCGAGCTTCTGGAGGAGCTCGGCTTCGACGGGGTGTGGGTCGCCGAGCACCACTTCCGGGACTACGGGGTGGTGCCCAACATCTTCACGATGCTGGCCCATCTGGCGGCCCGCACCGAGCGGCTGCGGCTGGGCACCGGCATCGTCGTGCTGCCCCTGCACAACCCGATCCACGTGGCCGAGGAGGCCGCGATGGTGGACCTGCTGTCGGGCGGGCGCCTGGAGCTCGGGGTGGGCCGCGGCTACCAGAGCGTCGAGTTCGAGAACTTCGGGCTGGACCTGGGCGAGGCCCGGGACCGCTTCAACGAGTGCCTCGACATGGTGGTCGGCCTCTGGACGCAGGACGGCTACGAGTACAAGGGCCGCTACTACGGCACCGGCCGTCCGCTGACACTGACACCGCGTCCGCTGCAGAAACCGCACCCGCCGCTGCACGTGGCGGCGATCAGTCCCGAGACCGTGGAGATCTACGCCGCCCGCGGCCTGCCGATCCTGGCCGACCCGGCCGCCCCGTTCCGCAAGATCGCCAAGGCGGCGCAGACCTGGCACGCCGTCGCCGCCGCCAACGGCGTGGACACCGCGGAGGCCGAGCTGGTGGCCAGCCGCATCGTGTACGTCGCGCCGACCATCGAGCAGGCCAGAGCGGACCAGGCCCGGTTCGAGGCCGCCTTCGACCGCTCGCGCATCTTCAACGCGCAGAGCGCCCCCATCGACTCGCGCACCGGCGAGGCCGCCAAGGGCTTCGAGTACTACCAGAACCGCTACCTCAAGGGCGGCGCGGTGGACAGCGAGTTCCGCTGGGAGCAGCTGGAGGTGATCGGCGACCCGGAGCGGGTCATCGGCCAGATCAAGATGATCCAGGAGATGGGCTACTCCCACCTGATGTGCGACTTCGGCTCGACGCGGCCGATGCCCGTCGAGGAGATGAAGAAGGTCCTGAGGTTCTTCGCCGCGGAGGTCATGCCCGCCTTCCGCTGAGCGAGCGACCGCGCCGCGGCCCTCCCCGCCACCCCCGGTTTCCGTCACACGCAGGAGGCGCGATGTCCGTCGTACACCGGCTCACACTCGGGGACGTTCTCGGCGAGCACCGGCGGGGCCGGCCGCTCGGCACCGCCGTGGTCGACGGCGACGTGCGGCTCACCTGGCCCGAACTGGACGCGCGGGTGAACCGCGTGGCGGGCGCGCTGGCCGCCGACGGCGTCACCGCGGGCGGGCGCGTGCTGTGGCTGGGGCAGAACTCCTTCCGCGTGCTGGAGCTGCTGCTGGCCTGCTCGCGGCTCGGGGCGATCTTCTGCCCGGCCAACTGGCGGCAGTCCGCCGACGAGCTCGCCCACGTGCTCACCGACCTGGCCCCGGCGGTGGTCGTGTGGGAGGAGTCGGAGGCGGTGGAGAAGGCGCGCGGGCAGGTCGCGCTGGACGCGCGCTGGGTGCGCTCGGGCGGGGACGCCGGTCCGGGCGGGCGGGCCGAGTACGAGGCGTGGGCCGCCGCGGGCGACCCGATCGACCCCGACGCCGAGGTGTCCGCCGACTCCCCCGTCCTGGCGCTCTACACCGCCGCGTTCGACGGGCGCCCCAGCGCCGCCCTGCTCAGCGACGCCGCGCTGATCGCGCACAGCATGTCGCTGCTGCACATCCGGCAGATGGAGGACGGGTTCACCTACCTGGCGTGCGGGCCGCTGTTCCACGTCGGCACGATGATGTTCACGCTGGCCGCCTTCCAGCTCGGCGGCACGGTCGTGTTCACCCCGGCCTACGAGCCGACCGAGGTCTGCCGCCTGATCGAGCGCGAGCGGGTCACCCAGGCGTTCCTGTTCGGCCCGATGATCGACGGGCTGGTCGAGGCCAACAGGGACCGCGCCTTCGACCTGTCCTCGCTGCGCTTCGTCTCGCACTCCCCGGAGTGGGACGACATGATCACCGTGGACGACAGCCCCTGGTGCGCGTCGAAGATGGGCGGCTACGGGCAGACCGAGGTCGGCGGCATGCTCACCTTCCTCGGCCTCGGCATGGGCGGCCGGGGGCCGGCGGGGCGGCCGTCGCCGCTGGCGCAGGTGCGGATCCTGGACGCCTCCGGCGCCGAGGTCCCGCCGGGCGAGGTCGGCGAGATCTGCGCGCGCGGCCACAGCGTGTTCTCCGGCTACTGGAACCGCCCCGAGCTGAACGCGGCCAAGACCGCCGGCGGCTGGCACCACACCGGCGACCTGGGGCGGCGCGAGCCCGACGGCACCATCACCTTCATCGGCCCGAAGCTGCGCATGATCAAGTCGGCGAACGAGAACATCTACCCCGCCGAGGTGGAGCGCGCCCTGAAGACCCATCCGGCCGTCGCCGACGCCGCCGTGATCGGGGTGCCGGACGACCGGTTCGGCCAGTCCCCCAAGGCGATCGTGGTGCCGCGGGACGGCGCCGCCGCCACCGCCGAGGAGCTCATCGAGCACGTGCGCGGCCAGATCGCCTCGTACAAGAAGCCGCGGCACGTGGAGTTCGCCGACGAGATCCCCAAGAAGGGGTTCACGCCCGACTACGACCTGCTGGACGAGCGCTACGGCGGCGGCGGTTACCCCGGGGCCTGAGGTGCGCGGGAGGGGACGGGCGCCGCGCCGCCGTCCCCTCCCGCGGTCCGGCTGGTCAGCGCGCCGAGGCGGTGACCAGGTCGGCCAGCTCCGGCAGCACCGCGTCCGCCACGGTGATCTTCCGGTCCAGCAGGCCGTTGGCGTGGAGCAGGTCGGCGGCGCGCTGCTGCTCGGCGACGAACTCGTCGGTCACCGGGTGCAGCCCGAACGGGCGGTTGCGCAGGGCGTGCTCCCACTCGTCCAGGTCCCCGCCGTCCTCGGCGGCGAACAGCCGGGCGGCCTCGCGGGGGTTCTCCCGCACCCAGGCGTCCGACTCCTGCAGCGCGGCGACGATCGCGGCCAGCTCGTCGCGGTGGTCGAGGGCGAAGTCGCGCCGGGTGAACCACAGCGAGCGGTGGCTGAACAGCCCCTCGGTCTCCACCAGCGTCCGCAGCCGCGTCGTGCGCTCCAGCCCGGCCAGCTGCGGGTAGTAGCCGGTCCAGGCGTCGACCTTGCCCTCCAGCAGCAGCCGCGCGCCCTCGGGTCCGGCGTCCACCGGCTCGATGTCGGCCCAGGTGAGCCCGGCCCGGTCCAGCGCGAACAGCAGCAGCGTCGTCTGCCAGGAGCCGTGGCCGAGCGCGACCCTGCGGCCCGCCAGGTCGGCCGGGGACCGGATGCCGGAGTCGGCCGGCGCGACCAGCCGCCCGTTGTCCACGCGCGGTCCGGAGATCGCCACGTAGACGATGTCATGGCCCTTGCCCTGCGCGGTGACCGGCGGTGTCGATCCGGTGCCGATGAAGTCGTAGCCGCCGTCGAACAGGTGGTCGCCGTGCGCGGACGGCAGTCCCTCGGTGGGGGCGGGGCGGTCGCCGGCGGGCAGCGACCGCAGGTCGACCCACTCCACGTCCGGCAGCGACCGCTCCAGGACGCCCCGGTGCCGCAGCACCCACAGGGAGTTGTTGTTGGGGAAGAAGCCGACACGGGTCATCGGAGGTTTCCTTTCGTTCCGACGGTGGGCAGTGACGTGTGCGCGCCGCCGTCCGGGCGGCCGCCGCGCAGCAGCGGAAGGACGTGCTCGCCGACCCGGTGGGCCTCCTCCAGGTGCGGCACCCCGGCGAGGATGAAGGCGTCCACGCCCAGCGCGATCAGTTCGTCGAGCCGGGCGGCGACCTGCGCGTAGCTGCCGACCAGCCCGAACGCCGGGCCGCCGCGCAGCAGGTGGAAGCCGCCCCACACGTTGGGTTCGGCCTCCAGCTCGCGGTATTCGCGGACCGGCCAGTCGATGAAGGACCGGCCGCGCCGCCGGCCCACCGAGTCGCCGCCGGCCTCGGGCCCCTGCAGCAGCGCGGGATCGACGTGCCGCCAGCCGCGGCGGATCTCCTCCCACGCCTCGTCCTCGGTCTCGCGGGCCAGCACGTCGATGCGCACGGCGAACCGCGGGGACCGGCCGATCGCCGCGCTGTGCTCGCGGACCTGGTCGAACTTGGCGGCCAGCGCGGGGAACGGCTCCAGCCACGACAGGTAGTAGTCGGCGTGCCGCCCGGCGGCCTCGATCGCCGCCCGCGACGAGCCGGAGAAGTAGATCTCGGGGAACGGCTGCCCGCGCAGCCGCTCGGGCAGGCCCGCGCCCTCGACCCGGTAGAAGCGGCCGCGGTGGGTGAACGGGCCGCCGTCCCACACGCCCTTGAGCACGTCCAGGAACTCGCAGGTGCGGGCGTACCGGTCGTCGTGCCCGACCTTGTCGCCCCACCACAGCTGGGCGGGTCCGCCGCCGCCGGAGATGATGTTGTAGACGACGCGTCCGCCGGTGGCCCGCTGCAGGCTCGCCGACATCCGCGCGGCCTGCACCGGGTGCAGGAACCCCGGCTGGAAAGCGATCATGAACCGGTAGGTGGTGGTCTCCCGGGCCAGGCCGGCGGCCGCCGCCCACGGGTCGTCGGTGAACGGGAAGGACGGCAGCAGCCCGCCGACGAACCCCGACAGCTCGGCGGCGCGCGCCACGTCGGCCATGTGGTCCAGGTGGGTGTACCCGTCGGGCCGGCCGCCGCGCAGCCCGGGGGTGATGCTGCCCGGCCCGACCGGCGACCAGTCGCCCCGGGTCACCAGGCGGCGGCGCAGCGACCGCTGGTCGCCGTGCGTGCCGATGCGCCAGTAGATGTCGATCGAGCGGCTCCCTGCGGTCATTTCGCCTGCTCCTGCGCGTGCTGCCGGACGTGTTCCTGAGCGTGTTCCTGGGCGTGTTCCCGGGCGTGTTCCCGGGCGTGTTCCCGGGCGTGTTCCCGGGCGTGTTCCTGGGCGAAGAGGGGCAGCAGCCGCTCCCCCAGCCGGTAGGTCTCCTCCACGTGCGGCTCGGTCTCCAGTACGAACGTGCCGACGCCCCGGTCGACGTAGCGCCGCAACTCGTCGGCGACCTGCTCGAACGACCCGGCGAGCGCGTGTTCGGGGACGCCCCGCACGGCCCGCGCCTCCGCCTCGTCCTCGCGCGCCACGACCGTCAGCCGCAGGCCGTAGGCGACGGTGCGGCCATGCGCGGCGGCGCGCGCGCCGAGGTCGGCGATGAGCGCGTCGATGTCGTCGGTGGCGTCGAAGATGTGCACGTCGGCGTGCTTGGCCGACAGCTCGAGCGCCTCCTGCGACGAACCGGACAGGTGGACGGGCGGGAAGCGGCGCCCCGCCAGCGGCCCCTGGAAGCCGCCCGCGAGCACCTGGAAGAACCGGCCCTCGTAGGTGTAGTCCTCGTGCTCCCACACGCCCTTGGCGATCGTCAGGAACTCGTCGGCGCGCGCGTACCGGTCCGGGCCGTCCAGGAAGTCGCCCTGCGCCCGCGCCGTCACCGGGTCCAGGTCGACGACCGGCCACCAGCCGAACCGGTCCCCGGTGAACCGCTGCAGCGAGGCCGACAGCTTCGCCGCGTACACCGGGGTGCCGACGCCGGGGTGGAAGCCGGCGACGCCGTGCAGCCAGCGGTTGGCGCGCAGCAGCCCGGCCACCACGATCAGCGCCTCCTCGGCGTCGTGCGCGAAGGGGGCGACGACGCCGTCGAAGCCGGTGACCTCGGCGGCGCGTCCCACCTCGGCGATCGTGTCGAAGGCCCCGTAGCGGTCCGCGCGGGTGTCGGTGACGAACGGCGGCAGCGGCGCCGGGTCGGCGTACGGGCCGATCGTCGGCAGGGTGAGCAGGAACCTGGGCGTCGTCATGCCGCCCTCCTTTCGGTGGCCTGGCGCAGCGGTTCGGGTGCGGCCCACGCGCGCACGTCCACGTCGGCGGCGAGGAAGCCGTGCAGCAGCAGGAAGTCCTTCTGCCGTTCGAGCAGGGCGAGGCGTTCGGGCGACAGGTCGGGGCGCAGCGTGCGGTGGAACCCGCCGCGGTAGGCGGTGTGCACGCCGGCCCGGCCCGACCGGGTCTCCCCGGCGAGGATCTCGCGGACGCCGTCGAGGTCGGCGGCGGCCCAGTCGGCCGCGCGCAGCGTCTGGACGAGGAACGCGGTCACCAGCTCGGGCCGCTCCTCCAGCAGCCG
The DNA here is from genome assembly GCF_039539665.1 of Actinomadura keratinilytica. Lineage (NCBI taxonomy): Bacteria > Bacillati > Actinomycetota > Actinomycetes > Streptosporangiales > Thermomonosporaceae > Actinomadura > Actinomadura keratinilytica. The sequence goes on along the minus strand of NZ_BAABDO010000056.1, from coordinate 34,486 downwards.
CTCGTGCACGGTGATCGGCCGCGGGGTGCCGTTGTTGACGCGGGTCGCGGGGTCGGGGTGGGCGTCCAGGTCGACGCCGACGGCCAGGCCGAGCTCGGCGGCCTGCTCGGCGGCGCGGGCGCCCTTGGCGTAGACGGCGTCCACCTCGCCGCGCACCAGCTCCTCCAGGCCGGGCCACGACAGCCGGCGGTCGCGCGCGTCGCGTCCCACCGACGGCGAGAGGTCGGCGGCGACCTCGACGAACGTCACGTCGTCGAGGGTGAGGCCGCCCTGGGCGAGGGCGCCCTTGACGCCGTGCAGGGCCATCGCGCGCGGGAAGCTCTGCGCCCTGGTCCGCGCCCAGCCGGGCAGCGCGACGCGCGCGCCGGGCAGGTCCCGCGGCCCGCGGATGCCCGAGCCGGGCCGCACGAGGATCGACTGCCATTCCTCGATCCAGGTCAGCCCGATCAGCCGGGTCGGCGCGCGCTCGGCGCGGGCGGCCAGCGCCGGGACGTTGCCGCCCTCGCGGAACAGGCCCGGCAGGCCGTGGTCGAAGTGGTGGCGGGCCAGGTCGGGTCCGGCGTCCTGCAGGACGCCCACCTCCAGCCCGTACGGTGCGAACGCCTCGGCCAGCCACCCCTTCCGGTGGGCCAGGCCGCTGGCGGTGGGCACCGGGCAGCGGGTGAACCAGATCTTGTCGATGTCGGTGTGACGGGCGTGCGTGGGCATGCGGCGGCTCCTCACGGGGATGACGGGGCGACGCCCAGGTGGGTCAGCAGCTCGCGGCGGTGCTCTCGCACCGCCGGGTCGGCCGCGCCGGACAGGGCGCCGCGGGGACGGGGCAGGTCGATGGCACGGTCCACGGCGAACGCGCCGTCGCGCAGCACGGCGACGCGGTCGGCGAGCCGCACCGCCTCGTCCACGTCGTGGGTGACCAGCACGACCGCCGGACGGTGCCGGGCGCACAGCTCGGCCACCAGGTCCTGGGCCTGCAGTCGGGTCAGGGCGTCGAGGGCGGCGAACGGCTCGTCCAGCAGCAGCACGTCCGGGTCGCGCACGAGCGCGCGGGCCAGCGCCACCCGCTGCGCCTCGCCGCCGGACAGGGTGGCGGGCCAGTCGCGTTCGCGCCCGGCCAGGCCGACCTCGGCGAGGGCGCGGCGGCCCCGCTCGCGCGCCGAGCGCGGCAGCCCGAGCGTGACGTTGGCCAGTACGCGCTTGGCCACCACCAGCCGGGGCTCCTGGTAGACGGTGGTGACGCGCGGCGCGGTCAGCACGGTGCCCGCGTCGGGCCGCTCCAGCCCGGCCAGCAGGCGCAGCAGCGTGGTCTTGCCGGTGCCGCTCGGGCCGAGCAGCGCGACGAACTCGCCGCGCCGCACGTCCAGGTCGATGCCGTCCAGGACGGCCGCGGCGCCGAACCGCTTGGTCAGGCCGCGCACCCGCACGGCCACCTCGCCGGGACCGCTCATCGCACCGCCACCTGCCCCCGCCAGGGCGCGGCGAGCCGTTCGGCGCCGCGGATCGCCAGGTCGATGAGCAGCCCGAGCAGCGCGTAGATCAGGATGCACAGCACCATGTAGTCGTTGCGGTAGTACTGCTGGGCGAGCGTCACCAGGTAGCCGATGCCCTCGGTGGCGCCGAGCTGCTCGGCGGCGATCAGGCCGGTGAGCGACACCGACAGGCTGATCCGCAGCGCCATCAGCACGCTCGGCAGCGCGGAGGGGATGACGACCGACGCGGCCAGGCGCGGGCCGCGCAGCCCGAAGCCGCGGGCGGCCTCCACCACCTTGCGGTCGACGCCGCGCACGCCGAGGTAGGTGTAGGCGTACATGGGCGCGGACGCGGCGACCGCGATCAGCACGACCTTGAACGTCTCGCCGACGCCGAACCAGGAGATGAACAGCGGCACCAGGGCCAGGAACGGCACCGCCCGCTTCATCTGCAGGGTCGGGTCGATCAGCTCCTCGCCGAGGGCCGACAGGCCGGCGGCCGCGCCGAGCAGCAGTCCGGCGCCGCAGCCGAGCAGCACGCCGAGGCCCGCGCGGCGCGCCGAGGCCAGCACGTAGTCGGCGAGCTGCCCGGTGGAGACCAGCTCCTTGAGGGCCGACAGCACCGCGCCGGGGCCGGTCAGCACGTCCGGGGGGATGCGTCCGGTGCCCGAGCCCCACCACCAGGCGGCCAGCAGCGCCAGCGGGACCGACAGCCGGACGGCCAGTGACACCGCCGGGTGGCGTCGCCGCCTGCCCAGCCAGGCGGGTGCGCGCAGCTGACCGGTGTCCGGTGCCGCGGTGTCCGGTGCCGCGGTGTCCGGTGACACCGCCGCCTCGCCGCCGGCCGGGCGCCGGTCGCGCACGCCCCCCGGCTCTTCGGGGATGGTCTCGACGGTCATTGCGCCCCCAGCTTGAACAGGACGTCCTCGGGGCGGATCTCGCCCGGCAGCACGCCCTGCTCGCGGAACAGGCCGGCGACCGCCGCGACGTGCTCGCCGTCGGCGTCGGTGACCGGGCGCGGCACGTTCTGGTGGCGGGCGGAGGCGAGCGCGTCGTTCAGCCGCGCCCCGGACACCGCGGCCGGGCCCTTGTCGAGGAAGACGTTCTGGAACTTCTCCGGGGTGCGCTTCTCCTGCTCGGTCAGCTCGCGCAGCACGTCCAGGAAGGTCTGCACGGCCTTCGGGTCGGCCTGGAGCAGTTCGGTGCGGGCGGCCCAGATGGTGAGGTCCTGGTCGGGCAGGTCGCGGCCGTGCACCAGGACGCGGGCGCCCTTGGCGACCGCCTCGGGGTAGGCGTCGACGATCGCCCACCAGGCGTCCACCTTGCCGGTGGAGAACGCCGACGCGCCCTGCACCGGGTCGAGGTAGACGCGCTGCACCTGCGAGGCCGGGATGCCCGCCTCCTTCAGCGCGAGCAGCAGCAGGTATTCGCCGCGTCCGGCCTTGTTGACCGCGACGCGCCTGCCGACCAGGTCGCGCACCGACCTGATGGGGCTGTCCGGCTTGACGACCAGGCCGTCCTCGTGGGGTGCGGCCTTGTCGGTGACGCGGTCGGTGACGGCGAAGACGCGCAGGTCGCGGCCGTTGGCCAGATAGCCGACCGCCGGGGAGATCGCGCCTTCCAGCACGTTCACCGAGCCGGACCGCACCGCGTCGATGGTCGCGGTGAACGAGGCGTAGGAGCCGCCCCACTCCACCCGCGCGCCCACGGCCTTCAGCCGTTCCTCCAGGATCTTCTCGCGCTTGGCGTAGGCGAGCACGCCCGCGTTGCCGGGATCCTTGAGTTTGATCACCGTGCCGGAGCCGCCTCCCCCGGCGTTGGCCGACCCGCCGCACGCGGCGGCCAGGCCCAGCGACAGGCTCAGCAGCGCGGCGAGGGCGGTGCGGGCGAACGGTCTGAGGCGGTGGCGGGGGCTTTCTCCGGGGAACGCGGACAGGACGGATTTCGACATGGCTGACGTGGCCCTTCACGGGTCGTGCGAGCAGGCCGACGGGGCGCCGTCGGCGGACACGCCGGGGCGCATGCGGCCGCAGGGGCTCGCAGAGGGAGACGACGGGGAGGAGGAGGTGGAGACGGAGGGAAGCCGGGGCGGGATCAGCTACAGAGCGTGCTGTCCAGCCGCATCAGATCGACCACGCGCCGGACGGTCAGTGCGTGCGCCATATTTCAGATAATTCCGGTAGGGATATGGGATTGTCAACCCCGGAAACCCCGCCGACCTGCGCGTCCCGCCGTCCGGTCGGCCGGTACGACCGGACGGCGGGGGCTCGGCGGCCGGGCCCGGCTCACAGCACGGCGACCGGGTTGATCGGGCTGGCGGTGCCGCCCTCGATGCGCAGCGGAGCCGCCACGAACAGGAACTCGGCGCGGCCGGCTCCGGCCAGCTCCTCCAGCCACAGCATCTCGGCCAGGTGCACGCCGTGCCGCCACAGCAGGATCATGTGCAGGTCGTCGGCGAGGTCCTCGTCGGCGAGCTGGCGCCCGTTGAGCCCGCCGATCGCGGCGTTGTCGGCGGCGACCATGGCGACGTCGCGTCCGGCCAGCCAGCGGCCGCCGTCGGCGCTCAGGCCCGGCTGCCCGGCCCAGTAGCCGTCCGGCCCCTCCTCCTGCCAGGTCAGCGGCCAGCCGGTGCGGATGACGGCGACGTCCCCGGGGCGCAGTTCGGCGCCGGACGCGGCCAGGCACGCCTGCAGGTCGTCCGGGCCGATCCGGTCGGCCGCCGCCAGGTGCGGGACGCCGCGCAGCCCCGCCACGTCGAACAGCACGCCCCGCGCCACCACCGGCCCGGCCTTGTCGATGCCGCACCGCTGCGCCCCGTAGGAGCGCACCCGCCCGGCCGGGTGGCCGTTGTACAGCTCGTCGCCCGCCCACATGTGGCACAGCGCGTCCATGTGCGTGGTGGTGCCGTGCGGCGTGACGACCAGCGCGTCGTCGGCCATGCGCAGCCCGGCGCCGATCGCCCGCGCGCCCGCGGCGTAGTCGCCGCCGTCGACGGACATGAAGTGCTGCGGCAGCGGCCTGCCCCGCAGATGCGGGACGGTCGTGGGCGCGGGCGAGGAGGTGGCGCCGCGGATCGGCATCGCCAGGCTCACCACGCGCCCCTCGCGCACGCACCCGGCCGCCGCGACGACCGCCTCGGGGGTCAGCAGGTTGAGGGTGCCGCGCTCGTCGCCGGCTCCCCAGCGCCCCCAGTTGCCATACTGTTCGAACATCATTCGGGATGAGCTTGACCGGTCGGTCATCCGATGGGACCTTTCTCGACGAGCGGGAGCGGGCACGTGGCGCAGACGGCGGTACAGGGGCAGTGCGATCCGGCCTTCGCGGCGGTACGGGACGTCTTCGAGCAGCACTTCGCCGACGGGCTGGAGCTGGGCGCCGCCGTCGCGGTGTACGCGGGCGACCGCAAGGTGGTGGACCTGTGGGGCGGCGTGGCCGACCGGCGCACCGGGCGCGCGTGGCGGGCCGACACCCCGTGCTTCGCGTTCTCCTGCACCAAGGCGCTGACCGCCACGGCGGCGCTGTTGCTGGCCGAGCGCGGCGCCTACGACGTCGACGGCCCGGTGACGGCGTGGTGGCCGGAGTTCGGCGCGCACGGCAAGGAGCGCACGACGGCGGCGCACCTGCTGTCCCACCAGGCGGGCCTGCCGGCGTTCGCACGCCCGGTCACCGCCGAGGAGGCCGCGGACCCGGCCGCGATGGCGGCCGAGCTGGCGGCGCAGGAGCCCGAGTGGACGCCCGGCGAGGGCCACGGCTACCACGCGCTGACGTACGGGTGGCTCGCCGGCGAGATCGTCCGGCGGCTGTCGGGGCGGACGGTCGGCGCGTTCGTGAAGGAGGAGTTCGCCGGGGGCCTGGACCTGTGGATCGGCGCCCCCGACGACGTCATCGAGCGCGGCGCCAGGATGACCGCCCGGCGGCGCGGGCCGGCCCCGGACGGCGGCCGGCGTGCGGCGCCGGGCCCGGCCGGGGACGCGCTGCTGCTGGAGCGGCTGCCGAAGGCGGCCGCCGACCCCGCGAGCCGGCTCAACCGGGCGGTGGGCAACCCGCACCCCGGCAAGGGCGGCTTCAACAACCCGGTGGTGCTGCGGGCGGGCTGGCCGGGCGCGGGGATGATGACGACGGCGGCGGGCATGGCGGCCTTCTACCGCGACCTGGCGGCCGGGCGGATCCTGCGGCCCGACACGCTGCGCGAGGCCGTCAGGACGCGCGTGCAGGGGCCCGACCTGACGATGCTGCAGGAGACCGCGTTCGGGCTCGGCTTCATGCGTCCGGCCTCCTCGTTCCGCGTCCCGGCGGCCGCCCGCGCGTCGGCGTTCGGGCACGGCGGCGCGGGCGGGTCGATCGGGCTGGGCGACGCCGAGGCCGGGCTGGCGCTGGCGTACCTGCCCAACCTGATGGGCGACGGCCTGGTCGGCGACCTGCGCGCCGCCCGCCTGGTCGAGGCCGCCTACCGCTGCCTCGGCTGATCCCGTCCCGGTCGAGTCCGCGCCCATCGCAGCCGGCGCCCTTCAGTGCATGGTGATGCCGCCGCTGACCGACACCGTCTGGCCGGTGATGTAGGCGGCGCGGTCGGTGCACAGGAACGCGACGAGCCCGGCGACGTCGTCCGGGCGGCCGATGCGGCGCAGCGGGATCTGCCGGGCGAGCTTGTCCAGCAGGCCGGGATGCCGGTCGGACACCGCCCGCACCATCGGGGTGTCGGTCGGGCCGGGGCAGACGACGTTGCTGGTGACGCCGCCGCGCGCGGCCTCCCTGGCGAGGGTCTTGGCCAGGCCGAACAGCCCCGCCTTGGTGGCCGCGTAGGCGCCCTCGCCGCCGGAGCCGGCGCGCGCCCCGTCGGAGGAGACGAACACCAGGCGCCCCCAGCCGCGTTCGGTCATGCCCGGCAGGAGGGCCTTGGTGAGCTGCATGGGGGCGCGCAGGTTCACCTTCCACATCAGGTCCCAGTGGGCGGGGTCGCTGTCGGTGAACGGCTCGACGATGCTGACGCCCGCGTTGTGCACGAGCACGTCGACGCGGCCCACCGCGGCGGTGAAGCGGTCGATGTCGCCGGGGTCGGCGAGGTCGACGCGGCGGGCGGTGCCGCCGACGGCCTCGGCGGTCCGCTCGGCGGCGGCGCCGTCGAGGTCGGCGACGACGACGTGGGCGCCCAGGGACGCCAGGTCGGCGCAGACGGCCCGGCCGATGCCCCCGGCGCCGCCGGTGACGACCGCGACGCGCCCGTCCAGGGTCAGCCCGTTCACGCGGCCCTCCAGGCGGCGGCGAGGTCGGCGCTGGCGGCGCGGGCGGCCAGCAGGGCGACGGTGTTGGCCATGACGGCATCGCCGTACTCGGCGGGCGTCCCGGCGACCGCGTCGGTGACGACGACCACCCGGTAGCCGAGGGCGACCGCCTCCAGGCACAGGCCGGGGACGCCGAGGTTGAGCGACACGCCGAGGGCGACGACCGTGCGCACGCCGAGGGCGCGCAGCGTCTGGTCCAGGGACGTGCCGGTGAACGGGGCGAACCCGTGATAGCGGCGCGACTCCAGGTCGGCCGGGTCGTACAGCTCCGGCAGCACCTCGACCGCGCCCGTGCCCTCCAGCATGTGCGCGGGGTCGCGCAGCAGGTTGCGGATGAACGGGCTGTTGCCGGTGTGGCTGCCGGCGCGGTCGGCGCGGAACGCGGCGGTGCAGTGCACGACGCGGATCCCGGCGGCGCGGGCGGCGGCGAGGGTGCGGGCGGCGGCCGCGGTCACCCCGCGTTCGGCGCACACCTCGACCAGGTCGGGGAAGCGGGCCAGGTCCCCCACGACGCCGCGCTGCATCTCCATGACCAGCACGGCGGTGTCGGCGGGGGCGGCCAGTGCGGCGAGATCGATCGGCACGTGAATCAATCTAGCATTTGCTTGGTAGACGGGGGCGGTAACGTCCCGTGCATGGAGGTACGCGACCTGCACGGCCGGCCCGCCACCGCCGAGGAGGCCGAGGAGATCCAGAACCGGCTGCGCCCCCTGCTCGACCTGGACGGCCCGGGGCCGCAGGCGCCCCGCCTGGTCGCCGGGCTGGACGTGTCGTACGAGGGCGACGGCGGCGGGCGGGGCGGCCGCCTCGCCGCCGCCGCGGTCGTGCTGGACGCCGCGACGCTGGAGGTGGTGGAGGAGGCGGTGGCCACCGGCACGGCCGCGTTCCCGTACGTGCCGGGCCTGCTGGCGTTCCGCGAGATTCCCGCGCTGGTGGAGGCGCTGCGGCGGCTGACGGTGACGCCCGACCTGCTGGTGTGCGACGGCTACGGGCTGGCCCACCCGCGCCGGTTCGGCCTGGCCTGCCATGTGGGCGTGCTGACGGGGCTGCCGACGATGGGCGTCGCCAAGACCCCGTTCGTCGGCGCCTACGACCCGCCGGGCGGGCGGCGCGGCGACGCGAGCCCGGTGCGGCACGACGGCGAGATCGTCGGGCGCGTGCTGCGCACCCGCGACGGCGTCAAGCCGGTGTTCGTGTCGGTCGGGCACCGCATCGACCTGGACACCGCGTGCCGCCACGCCCTCGCGCTGACCCCGCGCTACCGCCTGCCGGAGACCACCCGCCGGGCCGACCGGCTGTCCCGCGACGCCCTGGCCGCCCTGACCCCGCCGCCCTGACCCCGCCGCCCTGACCTCGCCGCCCCGCCCTTGTCCTCCTGAGCCGCGCGGCCTTCTCCCGCGGGGCCCCGCCCCCGGGCGAACGCGGTTCGGCGCTCTTGTTCGCCAACCAAGCGTGCGCTAGGTTGGTTGGCGATGGACCGTCGCCCCTCCCCCGTGCCGACGCCGCTGACCGAGCCCTACTGGGCGGCCTGCCGGCGCGGCGAGCTGGTGCTCCAGCGCTGCCGGGGCTGCGCGCGGTTCGTCCACTTCCCCGAACCGTCCTGCCCCTTCTGCGGTGCCGCCGAACTGGCGTACGAGGCGGTGTCCGGACGCGGACACGTCCACACGTTCAGCGTCGTGCACCGCGCCTTCCTGCCCGGGTTCGACCCGCCGTACGTCGTCGCGTGGATCGACCTGCCGGAGGGCGCCCGGGTGTTCGGGGACGTCACCGGCTGCCCGCCCGAGGACGTGCGGATCGGGATGCCGGTCCAGGTGACCTTCGACGACCTCGACGGCTTCGGCCCGATCCCCCACTGGAGGCCGGCGGCATGACGCGCACAGGCACGCGCATAGGGAACGTCCTGTACGTCGCGGAGGACGTGGACGAGGCGGTCCGCTTCTACCGCGACGCCCTGGGCCTGGCCGTGAAGTTCACCGACGGCGACCGGTTCGCCGCCTTCGACGGCGGCGGCACCACCTTCGCGGTCGCCGGGCCGGAGGAGGACGTGACCGGCGGCGTGCCCGCGGTGTCGTTCAAGGTCGACGACGTGGCGGCGGCGGTGGAGCGGCTCACCGCGGCCGGGGCGCGGCAGGTGCGCGGCCCGGAGGAGGGGCCGCACGAGACCCGCGCCGTGCTGCGCGACCCGGCAGGCAACGCGTTCGTCCTGTACGCGCCCCGCCCCTGATCCGCCGGCAGGTCCCCGTTCTCGAAGGCACGTCCCCCGCCACCGTCCGCGACCCCACCCCCAGAGCCGGAGCCGAAGGAGCCGAGCCGTGGCGCGAGAGAACTCCCCCTTCAGCAACTACGCCTACGCCATCCTCACCGCGAACGCCCGGCGCACCCCCGACAAGGTGGCGCTGACGTACTGCGGCGAGCAGAGCTTCACCTACGACCAGCTCAACCGCAGGGTCAACCGGGTGGCGCACGCGCTGCTGGCGGCCGGGGTGGCGCCCGGCATGCGGGTGGCGTCGCTGCTGAACGAGACCCTGCACGTCGCCGAGGTCTACCTGGCGCAGATGAAGATCGGGTCCATCGTCGCCGCGCTCAACCCGTACTGGCCCGCCGACACCCTGCGGCAGGTGGTGGAGCGCTCCGAGTGCACCGCGTTCGTGTACGACGCCACGGTGGAGGACACCGTGGCCGCCATCCGGCCCGAGCTGCCGGGCGTGAAACTGTGGCTGCGCGTCGGCGGGCCGGGCGCCGAGGCCGTCGACCTGGACGCGCTGGCCGCCGGGGCGAGCGAGGCCGAGCCGCCGCTCGGCGGGTTCGGCGACGACCTGCTCGCGCTGTTCTACACCTCCGGCACGACCGGCCTGCCCAAGGCCGTCATGCACACCCACTTCAGCTCGCTGGCGTCCGCGCAGATCTGGCTGGACGTCGGCCACGACCGGGACTCGGTGCTGGGCACCGGCGCGATCATCTGGGGCATCGGCTTCCCCGCGCTGGTCGGCCCGGCGTTCTACGCGGGCATGAAGCTGGTGCTGGAGCAGGACTGGGGCCCGGCCAACTTCCTCAAGGTGGTGCCGCGCGAGAAGGTCACCCACGTCAGCCTGATCCCCAGCTTCTTCTCGGCGCTGCTCGGCTCCGACGAGCACCGCGGCGCCGACCTGTCGTCGCTGCGGGCGATCGTGCTGGGCGGCGAGCCGCTGCTGCCGGGCCTGCGCGAACGCATCATGCGGCGGCTGCCGGACGCGGCGATCTACAGCTACTACGGGCAGACCGAGGCGCCCTACACCTGCATCGGCCGCCAGGACGACGGCAGCCAGGACATCTCCTCGGTGGGCCGGGCCCGCATGTCCTGCGCGGTGCGCGTCACCGACCCGTCCGGGCGGCGGGTCGTCGGCGAGGTCGGCGAGATCAACCTGTCCGGGCCCAACCTGATGGCCGGGTACGACGGGCAGCCCGACAAGACCGCCGAGGTGCTGCGCGACGGCTGGTACGTGGGCGGCGACCTGGGCCGCATGGACGCCGACGGGTTCCTGTACGTGCTGGGCCGCCGGGAGGACTCCATCCTCAAGGGCGGCCGGTGGACCCAGCCCGCGCAGGTCGAGGAGGCCGCGATCGGGCTGGCCGGCGTGGCCGAGGCCGGCGCGGTCGGGGTGCCCGCGCATCCGGAGGGCGGCGACGCGGTCGAGCAGAAGATCCTGCTGGCCGTCGTGCCGCGGGCGGGGGCGGAGCTGGACGCCGACGCGGTGCGCGCCGCGCTCGCCGAACGGCTGCCCGCCCATCAGGCCCCCGACACCGTCGTGGTCGCCGACGAGCTGCCGCACACCCAGGATGCGTCGGGCGGGCCGGGCAAGCTGCTGCGGCGCGGCATCCGCGACCGGTACGCCGACCGCGTCCGGTGAACGGCCCGATGACGTCGGTTCCCGAGCACGCCGTCAAGGCGTGGATCCGGGGGTTCGGGGTGGCCGTGCCGCGCGGCGCGACCGCCCCGTCCCCCGACGGCGTGGCGGCGGCCGCGCACGACCTGACCGGCCCGCTGGTGGTGAAGGCGTACGGGCCCGGCCTGGTGCACAAGAGCGACGCCGGCGCCGTCCGCCTGGGGCTCGGGTCGCCGCAGGCCGCCCGCGACGCCGCCGCCGAGATGCGGGCCGCCCTGGCGGCCCGGGGCGTGCCCCCGGACGGCTTCCTGGTGGAGGAGCAGGCCGCGCCGGGCGTGGAGGTGATCGTCGGCGCCGTCCGCGACCCCGCGTTCGGACCGGTGCTGCTGGTCGGGCTGGGCGGCGTGTGGACGGAGGTGCTGGGGGACACGGCGCTGCGGCTGTGCCCGGTGACCGAGGCCGACGCGCGCGCCATGCTGGACGAGCTGCGCGGCGCCGCCCTGCTGCGCGGCTCGCGCGGCCGGCCGGGCGTCGACCGGGACGCGCTGGTGCGGGTGATGCTGGCCGTCGGCAGCCCCGGCGGGATCGTCGACCGGCTCGGCGACGGGTTCACCGACTTCGAGCTGAACCCGGTGATCTGCAGCCGGCACGGCGCGGTCGCCGTGGACGCGCGCCTCCTGGGCACCGACACGCTGCCCACGGGCTGCCGCCCCGCGCACCGTCGGCGGCCGCGCACCGTGCCCGGCTTCGACCGGCTGTTCGCGCCGCGCGGCGTCGCGGTGGTGGGCGCGTCCACCAAGAGGCCCGGGTTCGGCAACATGTTCCTCGGCTTCTACAAGGCGGCGGGCTACCGGGGGAAGCTGCTCGCGGTGCACCCCGCGGCCGGCGAGATCGACGGCGTGCCGTGCGTCCCGTCCCTGGCCGACGCCGCCCCGGACGTCGACTACGCGCTGGTGGCCGTGCCCGCGCCGCGCTGCGCCGACGTGGTGCGGCAGGCGGCCGGCATCCCGTTCGTGCAGGTGATGAGCGGCGGGTTCCGCGAGACGGGCGCCGCCGGCCTGGAGGCCGACCTGCTGGCGGCGGCGCGCGAGGCGGGCGTGCGGCTGCTCGGCCCCAACTGCATGGGCGTGTACGCGCCGGCCGGCGGCCAGACGTTCCTCGGCGGCGAGCCGGGCCGCCCCGGGCGGATCGCGCTGGTCTCGCAGAGCGGCGGGCTCGCGGGCGAGGTGATCAGGGTCGGCGAGCGGCGCGGGCTGGCGTTCTCCAAGGTCGCCACGGTCGGCAACAGCGCCGACGTCACGCCCGCCGAGCTGCTGCGCTACCTGGCGGCCGACGCCGATACCGCCGTCATCGGCCTCTACCTGGAGGACCCGCGCGACGGCCGGGGCCTGTTCGAGACGCTGCGCGAGGTCGGCAAGCCGGTCGTCGCGCTGGTCGGGGGCCGCAGCCGCCAGGGCCGCACGGCCGCCGCGTCCCACACCGGCGGCATGATCGGCGACGCCCGCGTCTGGTCGGCCCTGGCCGCCCAGACCGGCACCGCCCTCGTCACCGGCCAGGACGACCTCATCGGCGCCCTGGACTTCCTCGACCTGCACGCGGCGCGCGACGTCGGGCCCGGCCGCGACGTGCTGGTCGTCGGCCCCAGCGGCGGCGCCGCCGTCCTGGCCGCCGACGTGTTCGACGCCGCCGGGCTGGACCTGGCCGCGCTCCCCGGCGAGGCCGAGGCCGCGCTGCGCGCCCTCGGCCTGGGCGCGGGCAGCTCCCTGGCCAACCCGCTGGAGCTCCCCGTGGGCCCGCAGGCCGACCCGGACCTGGTGCGCGGCGCCGTCACCGCGATCCTGGCGGACCGCCCGTTCACCGACGTCGTCGCGCACGTCAACGTGCAGAGCTTCGTCACGTTCGGCACCGGCGCCGACCCTCTGCTGGCCTACGCGCGCAGGCTCGGCGCGCTCCAGGAGGAGCAGCCCGGCACGCGCGTCACGCTGGTGCTGCGCAACAGCGAATGCGCGCCGCCCGGCGTCGAGGACGACGTCCGGCGCATCGCCCGCGGCGCCGGGATCCCGGTGTACCGCGGCATGGAGGCCGCCGCCGCCGCGGTGGCCGCGGGAAAGACGTTCTCGGCGAGGAGCAGGCATGGGACGGCTTGACGGCAAGGTCGCGCTCATCACCGGCGGCGCGCGCGGCATGGGCAAGGCGCACGTGCGGCGCTTCGTCGCCGAGGGCGCCCGGGTGGTGTTCGGCGACGTCCTGGCGGAGGAGGGCGCCGCGGTCGCCGCCGACCTCGGCGACGCCGCCCGGTTCGTCCGCATGGACGTGACCTCGCCGCAGGACTGGCAGGCCGCCGTCGGCACCGCCGTGGACGCCTTCGGCCGGCTCGACGTGCTGGTCAACAACGCCGGGATCCTGCGGCACAAGACCATCGAGGAGATGTCGCTGGAGGAGTGCCGCCGCATCCTCGACGTCAACCTCGTCGGCCAGTGGCTCGGCATCAAGTCGGTGACGCCGGCCATGCGCGCCGCGGGCGGCGGCTCCATCGTCAACGTGTCGTCCACCGAGGGCTTCATCGGCGCCGCCGGCCTCGCCGCCTACTCGGCCAGCAAGTTCGGCGTGCGCGGCCTCACCAAGGCCGCCGCCCGCGAGCTCGGCCCGGACGGCATCCGCGTCAACTCCGTCCACCCCGGCGGCATCGTCACGCCGATGTCGATGCAGGACGACGTCGTCAGCGCCACCGCCGCCGGCGCCGACGCGTTCATGAAGGCGCTGCCGCTCGGCCGGCTCGGCTCCACCAGAGAGGTCACGGGCCTGCTGGTGTACCTGGCCTCGGACGAGTCGAGCTACTGCACCGGCAGCGAGATCCTGGTGGACGGCGGGATGCTCACCGGTGCGGGCTACTGAGGGCCTCCGGGCGCCGCCGCGTCCAGCCCTCGACGGCCTCCAGCTCGGCGGCCAGCGAGATGAGCGTCGCCTCGTCCGAGTCGTGGCCGAGCAGCTGCGCCCCGATCGGCAGCCCCTCCCGGCTCAGCCCCGCGGGGACGTTCACCGCGGGCCACCCCAGCACGTTCCACGGCCAGCAGTAGGGGCAGGCGGCGGCCACCCCCGACTGGGTCCTGCGGTAGGGGACGCCGTCGAAGGCCCCCACCTTGAGCGGGAGCTGCGCGGTCGTCGGGGTGAGCACGACGTCGGCGTACTGGAAGATCCTGCCGATCCTCCTGCGCAGCCCCGGGTCCATGCGCCTGGCCAGCGGGAGCAGCCGTCTGCCGACCGTCCTGCCGATCCGCGCCTCCGCGGCGGTGCGCGGCTCCGGCCTCGCCCCCGGGAGGGAGTCCAGCCAGTCCGCCACCCCGGCGGTGCCGCGCGGCACCAGCCCGAGCACCACCAGCCCGTAGTCGGGGTCGGCCGGGAACACCTTGTGCCCCAGGTCGGTGAGCCTGCGGGCCATCCGCTCCACCGCCGCCCGGATCTGCGGATCGAGCCGGCCGCCCACCCCGAACGCCGTCTTGAACGACACCGCGATCCGCAGCCTGCGCGGCCGGGTGCGGGCCGCCTCCGCGAACGGCGTCACCGGCGGGTCGAGCCGGTAGGCGTCCTCGGGGTGGCTGCCGGTCAGCACGTCCAGCAGCAGCGCGGCGTCCTCGACGCTCCTGGCCAGCGGGCCCCAGACGGTCAGCCCATTGAAGGGGTCGCGGTGCGGGAAGCCCGACACCCTGCCCCGCTGCGGTTTGATGCCCACCAGGCCCGTCCACGCCGCCGGGATGCGGATCGACCCCGCGCCGTCCGACCCCACCGCCGCCGCGACCATGCCCGCCGCCACGGCCGCCGCCGAACCGCCCGACGACCCGCCCGGCGTGTGCTCGGGGTTCCACGGGTTGCGGGCGCGGCCGAACCCCGGCGACTCGCTGAACGGCCACAGCCCCAGCTCGCACGTGGTCGTCTTGCCCACGATGACCGCCCCGGCCGCCTTCAGCCGCCGCACCGCCTCGGCGTCCGCCGTCTTGGGCCGGTGGTCGCCCGGCACCCCGAACGGGGTCGTCTCCCCCGCCAGGTCCGTGTCGTCCTTGATGGCCACCGGCACGCCCAGCAGCGGCAGCCGCTCCCCGTCGGCCAGCCGCCGGTCGGCCTCGGCGGCCGCCTCCCGCGCCGCCTCGGCGCACACCACCCGGAAGGCGCCGAGCCCGTCCAGCTCCGCGATGCGCTCCAGCGACCGCTCGACCAGCTCCTTGGCCGTCACCTGACCGTCCGCGAGCGCCCGCGCCTGCTCGGCCAGCCCCTCCACGTCGCACCTCCGGATCGGCCCGGGGCGGACATCTCGCCCGCCCGGGGTATCGTTCGTTCGAACGAACGATAACGGGAACACCGCCCGATCCGGAAGACTGGTGCCGATGAACGCCCGTGACCGCATCCTGCACGCCGCCCTGCGCCTGATCGGCGAGCAGGGCGTCGGCGCCGTGACCAACCGCGCCGTCGCCCGCGCGGCCGGCGTCTCCCTCGGCTCGCTGACCTACCACTTCCCGAACCAGTCCGACCTGCTCCGGGAGGCCCTGCACACCTTCGTCGAGGAGGAGATCGCCCGGATCACCGCCCGGGTGGAACGCCTGCGCACCGCGGGCATCGACGCCGACCAGGCCGCCGACGAGGTGGAGAAGGCCATCGTCGAGTTCTCCTACGGCCCCGAGCAGCTCGCCAACCTCGAACTGCACCTGCACGCGTCCCGCGACCCCGCCGTCCGCGCCACCTCGACCCGCTCCGTCGAGGCCTACGACCGCCTCGCCACCGCCGTCCTGACCGCCCTGGGCATCCCCGACGCCGAACGCCACGCCCCCGCCGTCGTCGCCATGCTCTACGGCCTGGCCGTCCGCCGCCTGTCCACGGGCGACACCACCGCCACGGGCACCGCCGACGCCTTCCGCCTCCTCCTGCACGGCGCCCTCCCCCGCGACTGACTCCCCGCACCCCCGCGCGAAACGGCGCTGGCCCGCACACCCCCAGAGCGGATTACGGGGTCGTGCGGGCCAGCGGCCTGTCTCAATCAGGAACCTCGGGTCGGAACCTCAGCCGACGTTCGCTCTGCTCTCCAGCCTCTGCACCTCCGCCGAAAGTCTTGCTGTGACACCCACGACGCTAAGCCGCCCGGCCCCCTCGGCGCCCCCTCTTAAGGCTCATTTAAGCGGCTCTTGCGAAGCGGTTCATCCTTACATCCGGCGGGGTCCGGTGGGGTCGCCTCAGGAGCCGTCCACCTGCACAAACCCGGGAGGGAGCGGCGACGGACCGTCCGTGTGAATCGAGCCGCGTCGACCGAGATCGACGAGCGGTGGCTCCCCGGATCGGCTCCCTGGCTCCCCTCCCGCAGGAGGGAGGCACACCATGATCAAGATCACCGAGACCCGCATGACCGCCGAGATCAACGGATGCGTCATCGCCGAAGCCACCCGCACCGCCGGTGTCTGGCACGCCACCGGGTGGCCGACGCCGCTCACCTGCAGCCAAGCGATCACGGCCCTCACGATCGCCAGACTCGTGGCGACGGGGGCCGACGAGGCTGACCCGTGCGTGGTGTCGCTCCGAGAGGAGTTGGCCGGTGGCTGACCGTCTCACCCGGATCACAACGGTGCTCGCCGTGAGCATGTGACACACGGCTGAGCCGCGACGCGACGACGAGGCCCCCGCCGGTCAAGTGAACCGGCGGGGGCCTCCGCATGGTCAGGTGTCCTCTACGGGCTTGGTGTCGCGTCGGACCACACGCGTTCGAAGCTCCGAAGGTAGGTGGACGCCATGTCGCCGTCATCGACGTGGCGGACGTGGAGGACAGGAGCATGGGATGCGGGGATGCCGTAGGCGTGGGGGTTGATCAGCAGGTCGTCGTCGGCGCGGTAGATCGAGTTGTAGAGGGTGGTGTCGTGTAGGCGGATCTCGACGTTGTCGAGTTCGCGTAGGGGTTGGTAGAGGACGAGGGCGTTGCGGATCTTGGCGGCGAGCGAGTCGCCTACGCCCTCGTCGGCGCCGCGTTGGGAGATGCGGGGGCCGCCCGGGTTGCCGAGGAGGATACGGACGGCGACGCCGTTTCGTGCCTTGTCGGTGAGGGTGCGGATGATGCCCTGGTCTTCGGCGAGGAAGAGTCCCGCGTAGGCGAGGATGCCGATCTCGCGTCGGGCGCTGGCGAAGTGCTGGTGCCAGACGGCGCGGGGGACGGCCCAGCGGTGCGGATAGCTGGCGAGGATCTGGGCGCCGGGCGGTTGGGGAAGTGGGCGGGGCGCGCGCACGTGGGGCCAGAGGTCTTCCTCGTCGTGGCCGAGAAGCTTGCACAGCCGCGCCCTGTGGCGGGGGTAGGGGACACGGCCGGCGAGCCAGCGTCGGACGGTCTTGGGGTCGACGCCGAGTCGTGCGGCCACGTCGTCTTCGGTGAGTTGGGCGTCTTCGATCGCGCGTCGCAACAGGTCGCTCATCCGTCCTCCCGGATGCACAAGGTAGGAGTGACGCTAACAGAAGACGTCCCTAGACGTCCCTAGGTGCCGGTGGAGAGGTCCCCCAGGTCGAACGAGGCTCTTGGACACGGCCGAGGTGCCGCGCACAGCGGTTCCGGCCCGTCAACGTCCCCCGTTCCTGATTGGAGGCGTCATGTCCTTCGACCGGCCATGCGAGTCCGACGCCGTCCCCGACGCGCTGTCCCGCCTGAGCGCGTCCGAGTCGCGATTGGTCGCCTTGACCACCCACCTTCACGCGCAGGGCTTCGACGTCAAGCTGACCAACAACGGGTTGCGCGTGCGCAACCCCAACGCGCCGGGGTGCTGCGACGACAGCCCGGTGCTGTCCGACGTGATCAACTGCCGTCGGCGTACGGAGGACGGCGGACGGCTGTGGTTCTTCAACTCGGCGCGCGAGCCGATCGCCGAAGCCGACCGCATCGAGGACGCGGTCATGTGGGTCAAGGGCAGGCTCACGCCGCGCGACGCGGCGGAGGTGCGGGACTGATGGGCCGCCCGGCTGGCAGGCATCGGCGCGTGCGTCGACGGTCACACGCGCGCTCGTCGGCCCCTCACCGCAATACACAGACCGGCACGGCGGACTGGTGGTACTACGCCTCTCCCCCCGACGGCGACCTCGGCCGTCCCGGCACCCCCTTCCCCACCGAGCCGTTCGCAGTCCACGGGCGGGGCGGCAAGCACCGGCGGCCGCTCGTGCGACGCATCCTCGGTGCGTTCGTGGACTTCGGGTGACAGGCGGCAAAGTCGACGACATAGGGCCCAGGGCTGTTGCTTTGGGCCCTACGCGTGCGCGGCGGGGCATGCGATGACGCAGCGGGCGGCATGGGGTGCCTACCGCGGTATCGCGGATGTGCTGCGGAGGCGCGTGGAGGACGGCACGTACCCGGCAGGGACACGCTTGCCCGGAGAACACACGTTGAGCCGAGAGTTGGGCGCCACCCGAAACACGGTGCGACGCGCGTTGAACGTCCTCGAGAACGAGGGATTGCTGGTAACCGTGACTGGCATCGGCCGATTCGTACGGGGCGCGACGGTCGAAGACACACACCCGAAGTACGGCCGTATCGCCGCCGAGTTGTGCGCACAGATCGAGAGCGGCGCGCTCCCGCCGGGTGCGGTGCTGCCGAGCGAAGCACAGATCTGCGCACGGTACGGCGTGTCCCGGTTCACCGCACAGCAGGCGCTGCGGCGGCTGGAAGCCGAGGGCCTGGTGAGGTGTGTGCGCGGCAGGGGACGCGTTGTGCTGCCAAGACGTCCCTAGATGATCCACAGGCGCCCGTGGATGTCCGCGATCTTGCGCGTAGCGTCGGAGTCATGAGCAGCATGGCCACGTGGGCACGAGAAGTCGCACGTCAGCACCTAGAGAGCACGCTCCCGCGCCGGTGGGCGCACACACGAGGCGTCGCGCGGCAGGCGCGCAGTCTCGCCCCGATCCTCGGCGACCGTGCCGACTTGTTGGAGGCCGCCGCGTGGCTACACGACGTCGGCTACGCGCCCGACCTGGCCGTGACGGGCTTCCACCCGCTGGACGGCGCCCGCTACCTCCGCAACGTCCACAAGGCTGACGACCACCTGTGCCGCCTGGTGGCTCACCACTCCTGTGCACTGGTTGAGGCACGCGAACGAGGACTCGCCGACGACCTAGTGAGCGAGTTCGGCAGCGAGCCCCCCGAGTTGACGGAAGCCCTGATCTACTGCGACATGACCACCAGCCCCGACGGCATGGAGCTACCGGTAGAAGAACGCCTGTCGGAAATCCTGTCCCGCTACGGCGAAGAGCACCTGGTCACCCGAGCAATAACCACCTCATCGCCGCTCCTGATAGGAGCCGTACATCGCGTGCAGGAAGCATTGATGGCCCGCGACTGACCATAGAGGTCTATCACAGAAATAAGGTAGCGGCTGCGCAAGCTACTTCAATGCGGTACCAAAAGTAGGGGGCGCGCCATCGACTTAGTTCTTGCAGCTGCCTGCACTAGCTGGTTCCCTGCCTACACGTGTCCCCTGCGCGTGACGTCACGAAGAGTCGGTGCAGGACAGGCGGTGCGAGCTGGTCAATATACCAGTGTAGCAAGTTCCATGCCATGCAAGTTTGGAAATACCCATAAGTGGCTGAAGGTGGCCAATCTGGCGCGGTCGAACACCTACAATACTAGCCATGATTAAGATCGCCCAGTATGAGTGATCTGCCCTCTGAAGTTCATGCAACACGTTGCCCCTACTGCGAAAAGATCGCGATCGCGCGAATAATGGGGCGACTCTCGGAACCAGATGAGGACGTACCCGTAGCGACACGCGAGCTGTTCCTGTTGGAATGCAGTGAGTGCGGCAAGGGCTCGCTTTTCAGCCAATATTGTTACGAAGGTGAAGCCGTTACGTTCTTGGCGCCCGTCTGGCCATTGCGACGACAAGCACTTAGCAACCTTGTCCCTGAAGAACTTCGAAGAGAGCATCAGCAAGCCGTTGCCTGCCTGGAGGCACGGGCGCACACGGCTGTGGTTGTTATGGTGCGACGCACCCTTGAGGGCATGTGTCAACTTAACGGCGCGAAAAAGAAAATCTTGGCCCAAGGGCTCAAGGAATTGCATGAGATGGGCAAGATTGACGACCGCCTACTGGAATGGGCAAATGAGCTACGCGTTATTGGCAATGAGGGTGCCCACTTCACTGGCAGACAAGTTAGCCGCGAAGACGCAGAAGACGCGTTGGACTTGGCGGAAACGATGTTGGAGTATATCTACGTTTTCGCAGTAAAATTCAACAATTTCAAAGAACGCCGGAAAAACTCCTTGTAGTCGATGGTTGATCGGGGCAGGCGCAAGTCGCTGCCTGGCTGTCCTGGGAAGGAGTGCGCTCTTGCCCCTAGCCTCGTGAAGCTGGCCTATCAATGCCGGTCAAGTGATGACGGGGTCTTGGCGGTTTTCTAGGTAGTGGGTGATGCGGAGACGCATGGAGTGGTCCATCTGGCGGTCGGTGGCTTGGTGGGCGGGGATCCAGAGGACTTCGCGTGATTCGTCGCTTGGGCGGGGTTCGCCGCCGGTGGGGCGGGCGGTGAGGACGATGGAGAACTCTTGGCGGACCTCGTCGTTGCTGGTGTAGTGGATGACGTGCTTGGGGTCTGAGTAGACGCCGACGAGGCCGGTGATCTCGCAGTCGATGCCGGTTTCCTCTTTGGTCTCCCGGACGGCGGCTTGGGCGACGGATTCGCCGAGGTCGATGGCGCCGCCGGGGAGGGCCCAGTTGTCGTTGTCGGTGCGGCGGATCATGAGGATGTCGCCGTTGTCGTTGGTGACGACGACGTTGACGGAGGGGACGAGGCTGTTGGCCTTGGGGGCTTGGGGGTCGTCGTAGTAGTCGATCCTGCGGCCCATCGGTTCACTCCCCCGGTTGCAGTGGTCGGGCGCCTTCCCAGACGCGTTCGAAGCTTTCAAGGTAGGTGTTGACGATCTCGCCGCCGGGGATTTTGCGCAGGTGCCAGCATGGCGCGTTGGACGCCGGCGCGCCGTAGACGTGCGTGTTGACGAGTATCTGGTCGTCGGCGAAGTAGATCGAGTTGTAGAGCACCGTGCTGTGCAGTCGGATCTCGACGTTGTCGAGGCCGCGCAGCGGCTTGTAGAGGACGATGACGTTGCGGATCTTGCTCGCCATCGATTCGCCGATGCCCTCGTCGGCGCCGCGTTCGGCCACCTGGGGCGAGTCCGGGTCGCCGAGGAGGATGCGGACGCGTACGCCTGAGCGTGCCTTGTCGGCGAGGATGCGTTGGGCGCCGGTGTCCTCGGCCAGAAAGAGGCCGCTGTAGACGAGGATGCCGATCTCGGACGCGGCGTCGGCGAAGAGCCGTCCCCATGCGTCCCGGGGGACGGCCCAGCGGTGCGGGTAGATGGTGACGATCTCGCTGCCCGACGCAGAGGTGACCTGCTCCTTGGTCAGCGCGTTCGGCCACAGGTAGGTCTCGTCCACGCCGAGAAGCGAAGCCACGGCGTAGCGGTGGCGCCGGTAGGGGACGCGGTCCTTGGTGATCCACCGCTCAACGGTCTTGGGGTCCACGCCGATGTGTTCGGCGAGCGCGGCCACGGTGAGACCTCGTTGGAGCAGAGCGGCACGTAGGCGTTCGTTCGGCATGCACCCGTCCGGATCCCGGGACGTCCTAGGACGCGGTCAACCCTATGAGGACGTCATGAACAGGTCCAGTCATGTGGTGAACCCGTCCTGCTGGTCAGGCGCACTCTCGATCCGTCAGCGTTCCACCGCCCGAGCCGCCCCCGCCGGACACGGGCCCCTACGGGAAAGGGGTGATCCACATGATCCTCGTCCTGGCCTCGATCGCCGCCGTGTTCCTGGCCGGTGTCGTCTGCGGCGTCTTCGCCATGGTGGTCCTCGGTATCCACGCCGAGGAACGCCGCGTGAGCCGTCCCGGTGACGGCCCGACCGTGACCGGTGCCGCGTCCCGCCGGCTGCTGTCCACGCAGACGGGCCACGACGTCCCGCGCGTCCGTGTCAAGGCGGGACGGTGACGCCGG
This sequence comes from Actinomadura keratinilytica, assembly GCF_039539665.1. NCBI lineage: Bacteria > Bacillati > Actinomycetota > Actinomycetes > Streptosporangiales > Thermomonosporaceae > Actinomadura > Actinomadura keratinilytica. The sequence continues at coordinate 12,876 of NZ_BAABDO010000056.1, read as the reverse complement.
TGCGGATGCCGCGCATCATCACCGCGTTCACCTGCGCTTGCGGCGCGCGCATCGCCCCCGGAAGCCGTGCGTGCCGCAAGTGCCGCGCCCGCGCCCGCTGGAAGCGCCGTAAGCAGGGCTCCCGCGTTCCCGACCTGTGGCTGTGATCAGTTCCCACAACGGAAGGGAGGTGAAGCGTTCGTGACCGTGTCGGTTCCGCTGGTGGCGGTCCTCGGTGCGGCCGTGTGGCTGGCGTGGCGGTACATGGGGTTGCGCGTCTGGCACGCGGCCGTGTGCCTGCTGTGCGGGTTCTTCCTCGCCGCCACCAGCGCGGCCCCCGGGATCCGCCGCCTGGTGGCCGTCCTCGTCAACGCCCTGACCGGCTCCCAGCCGTAGCCGCTCGTGCGAAGGGAGGGATGTGTAGTGCCCAACACCCCCCAGCGTCCCGCCATCGATCTTCAGGAGGTCAGAACCCGCAACCTCGTGGCCCGCGAGATCGTCGCGGCCCTGTCGCAGACCATGCCCAACCTCGGCAAGTTGTGGCTTCGCCTCAACGCCTCACTTGACGACACGCCCCGCCTCGTCGCCGAGTGGAGCACCGTGCGCCGTGCGCACGCCGACCTTCTCGCCGCCGCCCGCGCCACCCTCACCGCGGCCCGGGACGGCGAACGCGACCACCTGTGCTACCTGCGCGACGAGCTGAGCGCACAGGGGCACCTTCCGCCGGACATGTGGGGGCGGCGATGAGTCAGGCGACCAAGATGCGGCGCCACGCCCACAAGATGCGCCGTCAGGGGATCCAACCGGTGGTCGTCATCGACAAGGACGACCGGTTTCCCGACATCGCCGCCGTGATCATCGGCCGGTTCCTGTGGCGGTACCGGTCCGAACTCGCTCCGGTTTACGCCGTCGTCGCGCTCGCCCTCGCCGGGGCGGTCTTGCACGCGACGCACGCCCCGTGGTGGCCGTACATCCTCGCCGGCGCCACGCTCGCCGCGTGGACGCTGGCGATGTTCGGCGAGCGGGTCGGCCTCTCGCTACGCGCCGAACGGTTCTACGCCGCCGCTGTGGCCCTCGGGGGCGGTATGTGGCTCGCCGCCGCCACGGCTCTCGGGCTCGCCTTCGCGCCGCTGCCTCAGGTTCTCCTCTTCGGGGGCTTCGTGCTGGCCGTGCCCTGGTGGGCTCATCGGCGACGGCGCGCCAAGGTCCGTGTAGAGCGTCAACTCGCCGCATGGCCGGAGATCGCACACGCGGTCGGGCTTGCGGGTTCGCGTGTGCAGTCCGCCGTAGTGGACGTGTGGGGATGGCGCGCCCGCCTCGCACTCGCGCGAGGCCAGACCATCCAAGACGTGGTCGCAAGAGTGCCCGCCATCGAATCGGCTCTGGGGACGTTCCGCGGCGCGGTGCGCGTGCAACCGACGCGCGACGACAAGGCCAACCGCTTCGAGCTGCGCGTACTGGACACCGACCCGCACGCCGACGCCATCGCTTGGCCCGGACCGTCCGTCGCCTCCATCACCGAACCGATCGACCTCGGACCGTTCGAAGACGCCACCAGCGCCCGCGTCCTCTTCCTGCGTCGGCATGCCCTGTTCGGGGGCGTGGCCGGTTCGGGCAAGAGCGGCGGGTTGAACGTCCTCATGGGCAACCTCACCGCGTGCCGCGACGTCGTGATCTGGGCGGTGGACCTCAAACGCGGCATGGAGCTGCAGCCGTGGGCACCGTGCATCGATCGCCTCGCCACCGCACCCGAACAGGCGCGCGTTCTCCTGCGCGACGCCGTGGCCGTCTTGGAGGCGCGGGCGGCATGGCTCGCCGCACGGGGGCGCCGCGTGTGGGAGCCGACGCCGGAACTGCCCGCGCTGGTCATCGTCATCGACGAGTACGCCGAACTCGCCGACGAGGTGCCCGACACCACCGCCGACACCGACTCGATCGCCCGACGCGGAAGGGCCGTCGCCGTCACGCTCATCGCCGCCACCCAACGCCCCACGCAGAAGGCCATGGGCAAGGGGGCCGTCCGCTCGCAGATGGACGTACGGGTGAGCTTCCGCGTTCGCGAACGCAAGGACGTCGATCTCATCCTGGGTCAGGGCATGCTCGCCGCCGGCTGGCACGCTCACACCCTCAACGCACCCGGCAAGTTCCTGCTCTCCGCACCCGAACACGACACGCCCCGCCGTGCGCGCGCCTATCTGCTCTCCGACGAGGCCGTAGCGGACGCGGCCCACCGGCACGCCGCCCGCCGTCCCGCACTGGACGAGGTGTCCCGGACGGCGATCGAGGAGGCACACGCAGGCGTTGCCCTGCGCTCCCTCAACGGTCCGGAAGAGCCGCCCAGCGTCTCGGACGTCGCCGAACCGGAGAACCGGCCTGAGACGGTTCTGTGGGACATGCTGAGCCGCGCACCCGACGAGGGCATCCCCGTCTCCCACCTGATCAACGCGACCGGCATGAGCCGCCCGTGGATCTACCAACGGCTCCGCGAACTCGCCGACGACCACCGCGTCACCCAGGTCTCGCGCGGCCGGTGGCGCGCCATCACCGAACACGCTCAGTGACTCGTCTACGTCTACGTCTCCGCGCGCGCCTGCACGTAAGGGGCGGAGACGAGACGTAGACGAGGACGTAGACAATCACGCACCGTCACCAGAGGAGGTGATCCCCACGCCCGACACCGCCCGGGACAAGAAAGCGATCATGCAGGCGTACACCGTCGAACAGGTCGCCGACACCCTCCAGATCGGACGCGACAAGGTCTACGCCCTGATCCGAACCGGCCGCCTCCGCAGCATCAAGATCGGCAAGCTTCGCCGCATCACCGACCGCCACCTCGCCGAGTTCATCGCCTCACTCGAAGACGCCACCCGCTGACGGCACCGGGGCGGGTTCGTCTGGCAACAACCGGACGAACCCGCCCGACCTTAGGGACGTCTTGGGACGTCTTGAGCTACCGTCGCAGGTGGACCGTCACTCGGACGGCGATCAGCCAACGAGGAGGCATCTCTTGGCGAAGATCATGATCGGCAGATACGAAGGGTCGATCTACCGGGAGGGCGACGGCTGGACCGGCGCCATCTCGCTCGGCTTCGGCCCGGACGGCAAGCGCAAGCGGCTCAAGCGGAAGGGCAGGACCAAGACCGAGGTCAAGGACAAGCTCCGACAGGCCGTGGAAGACCTGGACAAGGGCGTGAAGCCCGATCACAGGTACTCCGTGACGGACGCCGTCAACGACTTCCTCGCGGCCTTCGACAAGACCGGCAGGTCGCCGAACACCGAAAGCGTCTACCGGTCGCTCGCCGACCACCATCTCATCCCGTTCATCGGCCGGATCCGCCTCAAGGACCTCACGGCGGACGACGTGGAGACGTGGCTCAACGGCCGGACGCAGCACCTCACGTCCTCGTCCCTCGGCATCCTCCACGGACTGCTCAAGCGATCCATCCGCAGGGCCGCACGTCACGACAAGGTCGCCCGGAACGTCGCCGAACTCGTCGACACACCGGAGGGCAAGCCCGCACGCAAGTCGCGTTCGCTCACCCTAGAGCAGGCCAACGCCGTCCTCGCAGAGGCGGCGAAGAGCGAGCACCGACTCGGCGCGTACGTGATCCTTGCGATCGTCACGGGGCTTCGCACCGAGGAACTGCGCAAGCTCACATGGAGCGCCGTCGATCTCGACTCGGCGACCCTCTACGTGCTGCGGGCCGAGCGGCACAGGGGCGAGACCAAGACGCCGCTCAGCCGCAGGGGACTCGGCATCGCCACACTCGGCGTGGAGGCCCTGCGCGCTCTCAAGGCGCGGCAGGCCGCCGAGAAGCTCAAGGCGGGAGAGGCGTACGAGGATCATGATCTCGTCTTCTGCGACGAGCGCGGCGCCCCGTACACCGCCCACCAGGTCCGCCGCCGCTTCCGCAAGATCCTCGACGCGGCGGGGCTCAACGGCGCTGATTGGGTGCCTCGCGAGCTGCGCCACACGTTCGTCTCGCTCATGAGCGACCACGGCGTGCCCGTCGAGAAGATCAGCGTCCTCGTCGGCCACAAGACCACAAAGATCACAGAGACCGTCTACCGGCACCAGATCCGCCCGGAGATCCGCGACGGCGCGGAACACATGAACAAGATCTTCCCGAGCAAGACCGTCAAGTCCGCGTAGGAACGCGGCTCCCGAGACGGCTCCCCGGACCCCGCCGAACGTGAAGCGCACCGCTTCACCAGGAACTTTGAACCGCCGCTCATTGCGGCTCATTTAGGGAACGCCTGAGCCGCGCTTATTCCGGTCCACTGAGGGGCCTGCGTTGTTGGACGAAAAGTCTCATGACCTGCGGGTACACCCGGGGCGGCGGCTCAGCAGGCGTACGTGCGGCGACGGTGACGAGCCCGCCGCCCGCAGCCGCTCCACCGGGCGGTTTCCCGGCGCGTTCGCCGGCGGCGCTGCCGCTCGGGCGCGGCTTCGGCGGCGATGCGCTCCAGGTGACGCACGGCCCGTTCGGCACCGAACTCCCCGCTCGGCGCCGAGGCGGGGCAGCGGCCGCATGGCGCCGCCGGTCCATGGCGATGTCGCAGGCCCGTGCTTCGATGAGTCCCGGGGGCGGCGCCCGTCCGCATTGGCCCACGCGACCGAGGGGAACACGACCGATGAGGATCACCCTGACGACGTTCCTGACGCTGGACGGCGTCATGCAGGCCCCGGGGGCGCCCGGCGAGGACACCCGCGACGGGTTCCGGCACGGGGGCTGGCAGGCCCCCTACGCGGACGAGGCGCTGGAGACCCGCACCGCCGAGTGGTTCGCCGAGGCCGACGCCTTCCTGCTGGGCCGCAGAACCTACGAGATCTTCGCGGCCTACTGGCCGCTCGTCACCGACGAGGACCACCCGATCGCGGGCCCCCTCAACACCCTCCCCAAGTACGTCGTCTCGACCACCCTGGACACGGCCGGGTGGAACAACTCGACGCTCATCAGGACCGACGTCATCGAGAAGGTCGCCGAGCTGAAAGACCGCCCCGGCCGGGAGCTGCAGATCCACGGCAGCGGCGTGCTCGCCCGGTCCCTGCTGGACCACGGCCTGATCGACGAGCTGCGCCTGTGGACGTACCCGGTCGTCCTGGGCACCGGCAGGCGCCTGTTCGAGCCGGGCCGCACGCCGACGGCCCTGCGCCTGGTCGACTCCACGCCGACCGGCAGCGGCTGCGTGCTCAGCGTCTACCGGCCGGCGGGCGCGCCCGCCTACGGCGACTTCACCCGGGAGTGACACCCGGCGCGGGGCGGCGGCCCGGAAGGAGCGCGGTCGCGGTGGGTAGGTGCGGAGCATGTCGTCGTTCAGCGGGTGGGCGGTCGTCGATCTGAAGGACGGGCGGGACGCCGTGGACTTCGTCGAGGCGCTCGGCGAAGTGATCGAGGGCGCCTACTCCGTCCTGGTGGAGCGGCGACGGGTGTTCGTGTACGCCGGTTACGCGCCGCTGCTCTACAGCGAGGTCGCGACGCTGATGCCGGAATGGGGCAGCCGGGCGATCACCGCCGGGGACTTCGACGAGCAGGGGGTCGTCAACCAGGTGCTCGGGGCGGACGGGACGGCCGTGCACACCGCGTCGATCAACGAGGGCGCCGGTGCGCTGCCGCGCAACGACACCCCCCAGGCGCGGCGGGCGGCCGCGCGGCTGTTCGGCGTGGACGCCGCCGCCCTGGACGAGGTGTCGGCCACGTGGGCGGCGCGGGGCGCCATGCCGTCGGTGTTGGGCGAACCGTATCTGCGGTGGTGGACGGCGCTGGGCGTGCCGTGGCCGGACGACTTCGGGCGGCGGGCCGTGGCACGCGGATAGGCCCACGCGGATAGGCCGCGGACGAGCAGGGCGGGCGCGGCCCGCGGTCAGCCGGTCATGGCCTGCTCGGTCCAGATGGTCTTGCCGTTGGCGGTGTAGCGGGTGCCCCAGCGCTGGCAGAGGGCGGCGATGAGCTGCAGGCCGCGGCCGCCCTCGTCGGTGGGGGCGCTGCGGCGGATCAGCGGGGTGGTGAGGCTGCCGTCGGACACCTCGCAGATCAGGGTGCGGCTGCGCAGCAGGCGGACGCGCAGCGGGCCCTTGGCGTGCCGGATGACGTTGCCGACCAGTTCGCTCACCACCAGCTCGGTGGTCATGACCAGATCCGGCAGGTCCCAGGCGGCCAGCTGGCGCCGGACGAGCTCGCGGGCCTGGCCTGCGGCCTTGGGGTCCTCGGGCAGCGCCCACGAGGCGATGCTGTCGGAGGGGAGCCGGTGCGTGCGCACGAGCAGCAGCGCGGCGTCGTCGCCGGCCCGGTGGCACGGGGGGATGAAGGCGGCGCTGAGGTCGTCGCACACCGTCTCCAGGCACCCGGCCGACCCGTCGCGCACGGCCGCGCCGAGCGTCTGCGCCAGCTGCGCCATGCCCTTGTCGATGTCGCGGTCGGCCGCCTCGACCAGGCCGTCGGTGTACAGGACCAGCAGGCTGCCGTCGGGCAGGTTGACCGAGGCGGTGTCGATCGGCGGGGACGCCGCGCCCAGCGGCGGGTTGGCCGCGGCCGTCAGGTAGGTGACGGTGCCGTCGCGGGAGACGACGGCGGGCGGGGGGTGGCCGGCGCAGCCGAAGGCGAAGTCGCCGGTGACCGGGTCGTAGATGCCGTAGAGGCAGGTGGCGAAGCTGTCCTCGCCCAGGTCGCCGACGATGCCGTTGAGGCGGTCGAGGATGTCGTCGGGGGCCAGGTCGAGGTCCGACAGGGTGCGCACGGCGGTGCGCAGGCGGCCCATGGTGGCGGCCTCCGACAGGCCGTGGCCCATGACGTCGCCGATCACCAGGGCGACCCGGTCGGCCGACAGCGGGATGATGTCGTACCAGTCGCCGCCGACCTCCGTGCCGTTCCCGGCGGGCTGGTAGTGGGCGGCGGCCGAGACGGCGGGCAGCGACGGCAGGTCGCGGGGCAGCAGGTCGCGCTGCAGCTCCCGGGCGCGCGCGGCGGCGGCGTCGTACAGGCGGGCCCGCTCCAGCGCCTGGGCGATCAGGCCGCTGAGCGCGGTGAGCAGGGTGCGCTCCTCCTCGCCGAGGCGGCACGGCCGGTCGAAGGACAGCACGCCGACGCCGATGGCGCGTCCCGACGCGATGAGCGGCAGGAACACCCGGGCGTCCCGGTCCACCGACAGCGACGGGCCGGTCTCCGGCGGGTAGCGCTCGGCCAGTTCGTCGCCCGACTCGAAGAACAGCGGGATGCGGGTGCGCAGCACCTCCCCGATCGGCGAGTGCTCGGGGAACGGTTCGCCGGACAGCTGGTCGATCAGCTCGCCGCTGTAGCCGGTGGTGCCGACGAGGTAGAGCCGGACGGTCTCCACCGTGGCGATGATGAGCCCCGAGGCGTGGAAGGCCGGCAGGACGCTGTCGGCGAAGGCGGTGACCACGTCCTGGGTGGTGACGGCCTCGGCGAGGGCCCAGGTGAGCTGCTCCATGAGGGCCGCGCGGTCGGCGGCCCCGGCGGCGGACCCGGGTCCGGTGCCCAGCGGGGACCGGTCGGTGATGTCGGCGATGGTGAGGGTGAAGCCGCCGGGGACCGGGACGATGCGCAGCCGGTGCCACCAGCCGCCGCGCGGCAGGGCGATCTCCAGGTCGGCGGGCGTGTCGTCGGCCATCGCCGCGCGGCAGCGGTCGGCCAGCTCGGGCACGCCGCGGAACGCCGGGACGTCCCACAGCCGCCGTCCGATCATGCGGTGCGAGCAGCCGAGCAGGCGGTCGGCCGCGTCGTTGGAGTAGGCGATCCGCCCGTCGGCCTCGACGAACAGGAATCCGTCGCTCATCTGCCGCAGGGCGCGCCTGATCAGTCCGGGGACGGCGTATCTCTCGCCGCCGCCCCTCGCATTGCCGATCAGTCCGACCGTCCGGCCCTCACCAGACCGATTGCTCACCGAGCCCCCTCCCCCGACGAGGCCGTCTCGGCGCCTTGACCGGCGTGTTTCCGAAGGCGGACCCTTTTGCTCCAATGAGCGGATTTTCCGTTTCTGCCAGCAACGATAGAGGCCGCCGCTCCTTAGGCGTTGCGCAAATTATGCCGCCCGTCGCGATTTTTATAGTTACTTGACGGATTTTTGGAGGCGGTCACAGCGCCTCGCGGAACAGCCGCTCGACGTCGGCCTGGGTCGCCTGGCGCGGGTTGGTCGCCATGCAGGCGTCCTTGAGGGTGGTGGCCGCCAGCCGGGGGATCGCCTCCTCGGTCAGGCCGACCGCGCGCAGCCCGGACGGCACGCCCACCGCGTCGGCCAGCCGCTCGACCTTGTCGGCGAGCAGGTACGCGGCGTCCTCCGGGGAGCACCGGCCGACGTCGACGCCGGCGGCGGCGGCCAGCGGGACGTAGCGGCCCGGGTCCACCCGCGCGTTGAACCTGATCACATGCGGCAGCAGCACGCCGTTGATGACGCCGTGCGGGGCGTCCAGCAGGCCGCCCACCTGGTGGCTCATGGCGTGGGTGGCGCCGAGGATGGCGCTGGTGAAGGCCATCCCGGCCTCCAGCGCGCCCTGGGCCATCGCCATCCGCGACCCGGCCTCCTCGGGACGGTCCATGGTGCGGTCCAGATGCCGGGCCACCAGGCGCACCGCGTCCAGGGCCCGCCGGTCGGTGAGCGGGCTGTGCGCCCGCGACACGAACGACTCGATCCCGTGGGTGAGGGCGTCCAGCCCGGTCGCGGCGTTCAGCCACTCCGGCATCGTGGTCAGCAGCCGCGGATCGATGATGGAGATGTCCGGTACCACCGCCTCGCTGATGATGACGGCCTTCACCAGGTGCACCGTGTCGGTGATGACCGCGAACTGGGTGACGTCCGACCCGGTGCCCGAGGTGGACGGCACCATCATGGTGACCGGAAGCGGCCGCGTGACCCGGTCGACGCCCTCGTAGTCGAGGATCCGGCCGCCGTTGCCGGCCAGGATCGCCACGCTCTTGGCCGCGTCGATGCAGGATCCGCCGCCCAGGCCGATCACCAGGTCGCAGGCGCTGTCCCGGTAGGCGGCGTACGCCGCCTCGACCTCGTGGTCCTTGGGGTTGGGCGTGATGTCGTGCCACACGACGGGGCGCAGCCCCGACAGGCGCAGGTGCCCGACGGCCTCGGCGATCCAGCCCGCCTCGATCAGCCCCGGGTCGGTCACCAGGAACGGGCGGCGCGCACCGCAGCGCAGCGCGCAGGTGCCCACGTCACCGAGGGCCCCGGGGCCGAAGACGATCTCGGGGGTGCCGTTCTTGGCCACCCTCGTCCGGGCGGGGACCGCCTCCAGGTTCTTGGTCCGCGGGCCAGCGAGTTCCACCGCGTCCACGCTTCCGCGCATCCGGAAACTCCGCCCCGCGCCCGACGGTCGTCCGTGCGGCGCCGACCGGATGCCGAGGAATTCCGGTGCGCTCGTTGGGAGTAAACTTCGGCATTTTGAGTATACGCGCAGGTCAGCCGCCTTGTCCGAGGCGCCGTGCCCCGCTCGGGGCGCCCCGGGCGGGGGCGGCGGTCAGGTGCGCGAGTGGCGGCGCCGGACCAGGCGCCGGGAGCGCCGGGGCGGGGGCAGCCACTTGGTGCGGAACCACATCTGGACCTGGGCGCCGCCCAGGACGGAGCGGTGGATGCGCAGGTAGCCGCCGGTGGACTCGGCGGCGCGGCGGGCGATGTCCAGGCCGAGGCCGGTGGAGCCGCCGCCGCTGCTGCCCCGCTGCAGGGCCGCGTCGGGGTCGGCGATGCCGGGGCCCGCGTCGGCGACCAGGATCCCGGTGATGCCCTCGCCGACGTGCAGGGTGACGGCGAAGCCGGTGCCCTCGGGGGTGTGCCGGAAGACGTTGCCGAGCAGGGCGTCCACGGCGGCGGCCAGCTCGGTGGCGGGCAGCGGCAGCGGCGCCGGGCGGTCGGCGCCGATCAGCTCGCAGGCGCGGCCCTCGTCCTCGGCCAGCACGGACCAGAACTCGACGCGCTCCCGCAGCACCTTGGCGGCGTCGCAGCTGCCGCGGCCCTGCGGGCGGCGAACGGTGCGGATGATCTGGTCCACCTCGCGCTCGATGCGGTCCACGGCCTCGCGGGTCGCCTCGGCCACCGGGCCCGCGCCCAGCGCCTCGGCGTTCAGCCGCAGCGCGGCCAGCGGCGTGCGCAGGCGGTGGGACAGGTCGGCGGCCATCTCCCGTTCGGCGGCCAGCAGCTGGACGACGTGGTCGGCCATGGCGTTGAAGGCGGTGCCGGCCTCGACCAGCTCGGGCGGGCCGTCCGGTTCGATGCGCACGCTCAGGTCGCCCGCGCCGAAGGCGGCCGCCGCCGCGGCCAGCCGCCGGGTGGAGCGGATCATGCGGGCGCCGAGCCGGTCGGCGACGGCGACCGACCCGGCGACCAGCGCGGCGGCCACGGCGGTCATGACGCCCCAGGCCTGCCAGACGCCCCGGGTCAGCTCCTCGTCGGGGATGAACACCTCGACGACGGCGGTGCGGCCCGCGTCCAGCGCGACCGGTTGCAGCAGCGCCCACCCGCCGGAGACGCGGGCGGTCGTCCAGCGGCCGCGGCGGCCGGCCTCGGCGAGCTGCTCGGGGCGGGCGCGGCCGGCCTCGCCGCCGGTCTGCCCGGGCACCACCGTGCCGTCGGGCATGTGCACGGCCATCCGGCGGTCGGCGCCGGCCTGGGTGCTGGCGACGGCGCGGCTGAGGGCGGCCGGGTCCTCGGTGACGACGAGCACGGGGCCGAGGGCGCTGGCCTGCCGCTCGGCGGTGGTCAGCGCCCGGTCGCGGGCGATCTCCCGGACGGTCAGCGCCAGCGGGATGAGGAAGGCCAGCGCGACCATGGAGGTGACCGCCAGCGACACCAGCACCAGCGTGCGCCTCACACCGGCCTCCGCCCCACGACACCGTCCCCGCGGGTCGTACGGGCCGCGGCCGGCCGCGGTTCGATCACGCCCGGTCGTCGGGCGCGGCGAGCCGGACGCCGACCCCGCGCACCGTGTGCAGGTAGCGGGGCTTGGCGGCGGTCTCGCCGAGTTTGCGGCGCAGCCAGGACAGGTGGACGTCGATGGTCTGGTCGTCGCCGTAGGCCTGCCGCCACACCTCGGCCAGCAGCTCGCGGCGGGCCACCACCCGGCCGGGGCGGGCGGCCAGATAGGCCAGCAGGTCGAACTCGCGCCGGGTGAGCTCCACCGGCGCGCCGTCCAGGGTGACCTCGCGGCGGTCGAGGTCGATGCGCAGGCCGCCCACGCGCAGCTCGGCGGTCGGGCCCGAGCGGGACGCGCGGCGCAGCACCGCGGTGAGCCGGGCGCTCAGGTGCTCGGCCGAGAACGGTTTGATCAGGTAGTCGTCGGCGCCCGCGTTGAGCAGCCGCACGATCTCCGGCTCGTCGTCGCGGGCGGTCGCGATGATGACCGGCACGTCCGACACTCCGCGCAGCATCTTCAGCACCTCGCCGCCGTCCAGGTCGGGCAGCCCGAGGTCGAGTATCACCACGTCGGGCGGCGTCTGGGTGACCTCGCGCAGCGCGTCCATCGCGGTCCCCGCGCTGCGCACCACGTGCGACCGCGCACTCAGCTCCCGGATCAGGGCGGTACGGACGTTCGCGTCGTCCTCCACCACCAGCACACTCGCCATGCCCGAACCGTATGCCACCGTGTGGTGGCGCGTCGCGGGATGTCATATGTTGCCCCCTGGGCGGCTGTGCGGGAGCGTCCGCGGCCCCGCGGCGCGGGGCGGGCGGGCCGCGCCGACGGTCGCCGGGACATCCCCCCATTGATCGCCAGTTGGTACCGACACGCCCCGATCGTGCGGATTTCCGAGTATGGCGGACGCCTCCCGACAGACCGCTCAACCCATGATCAGGCCGCGTGTCGCACCCCGTACCGGTCGGCGAAGTCGATGAGGGCCGGGACGGCGTCGCGGGTGCGGCTCCAGGGGCGGACGATGAGGCGGTCGACGCCCAGCCGCTCCCAGTGGCGGATCTCGTCGGGCCCGGACAGCTCGGCGGCGTGCACGGTGATCTCGAACGGCGCGTCGGCGCGCCCGGCGGCGGCGCGCAGCTCACGCAGCAGGTCGAGTTTCGGGCGGACGCCCCGGAGGGTCTGCGGCATGCTGATCCAGCCGTCGCACAGGGTGGCGGCGCGGCGCAGGGCGGCCCGCGACTCGCCGCCCGCGTTGACGGGCAGCGGACGCTGCACGGGCTTGGGCTCGAACGCCACCTCGGGGAAGTCGAAGAACTCGCCGTGGTGCTCGACGGTCGGCTCCGTCCACAGGCGGCGGGACACGGCGATGGCCTCGTCCAGGCGCCGGCCGCGGGTGGCGAAGTCGACCCCGGCGGCGCGCCACTCGCCCTCGTACCAGCCCGCGCCGACGCCGACGACGGCGCGGCCGCCGGAGACCTGGTCGAGGGTGGCGAAGGCGCGGGCGGCGGCGAAGGGGTGGCGCAGCGCGTAGAGGTAGACGGCGGTGCCCAGCCGCACGTGCTCGGTGACGGCGGCCAGCGCGCACAGGTAGGCGGGCGCGTCGAACAGCGGCGTCTGCGGGCGGATGCCGGGCGCGCCGGAACCGGGGTAGGCGGCGGTGGACAGGTCGGTGCCGAACACCAGGTGCTCGGGCAGCCACACCGAGTCGAAGCCGAGCCGGTCGGCCGCCACGGCCACGTCGCGCCAGGCCGCGGGGTGGACCAGTCCGAGCGGTACGCCGAACTTCACGGCGCCTCCCAGCGGGTGATGCGGCCGTCGGCGAGGTCGCGTTGGACGGCCTGGGGCGCGCGGGCCGCGGGGTCGCCGTATCCGCCGCCGCCCGAGGTCTCCACGACCAGCGCCTCCCCGGCGGCCAGCGGCTGGCGGGTGGCCCGGGAGCCGAGCGGTTCGCGGGTGCCGTCGGCGCGCTCGCGGTAGTAGCCGCCCGCGCGGCCGGGGCGCCCGCCGGCCGCGGCGGGCGGCGGGGC
>NZ_BAABDO010000055.1:0-41174 GCF_039539665.1 Actinomadura keratinilytica | reverse complement strand
GGGCCGCACCGCACGGCGGCGCGACCGGCGGTGCCGGCGGCACGGCGCAGAGCCCCGCGGTCGGCTCGCCGGCCGGGGGCGGCCGGGCGCTGGGCGGCGAGGCGCTGCAGCTGCAGCTGGACTCCTTCCTGGCCCGCCACGAGGCCGAGCTGATCGAGTTCCGCCGCGATCTGCACCGGCACCCGGAGCTCGGGTACGCCGAGCACCGCACCACCGGGCGGATCGTCGAGCGGCTCACCGCCGCCGGGCTGACCCCCACGGTCCTGCCCAAGGGCACCGGCCTGTTCTGCGACGTCGGCCCGGCCGACGGCCCGACGGTGGCGCTGCGCGCCGACATCGACGCGCTGCCGCTGCAGGACGAGAAGGAGGACGTGCCGTACCGGTCCACGGTGCCGGGCGTCGCGCACGCCTGCGGCCACGACGTGCACACCACCATGGTGCTGGGCGCCGGGCTGTTCCTGGCGCAGCAGGCCGCGGCGGGGCTGCTGCCGGGCCGGGTGCGGCTGCTGTTCCAGCCCGCCGAGGAGACTCCGGGCGGGGCGCTGGACGTCATGGCCGCCGGCGGCCTGTGCGGGGTCGACCGGGCGTTCGCGCTGCACTGCGACCCGCGCATCGAGGTCGGCCGGCTGGGCCTGCGCACCGGGCCGATCACCGCGGCCTGCGACAAGGTGTACGTCAAGGTCACCGGGCCCGGCGGGCACACCGCCCGGCCGCATCTGACCGCCGACCTGGTGTACGCGCTGGCCAAGATCGTCACCGAGCTGCCCGCCGCGCTGTCCCGCCGGGTCGATCCGCGCTCCAGCCTGTCGCTGGTGTGGGGCCGGGTGTCGGCCGGGTCGGTGGCCAACGCCATCCCCGACGACGGCATCGCCGAGGGCACCGTGCGCTGCCTGGACGACGAGGCCTGGCACCGGGCGCCGGAGATGATGAAGGCGCTGCTGGAGTCGGTCGCCGCCGCCTACGACGTGGAGGCGTCGCTGGAGTACGTGCGCGGTGTCCCGCCCACCGTGAACGAGGCGGCCAGCGTGCAGATGTTCCGGGACGCGGCCGACCAGGTGCTCGGCCAGGACGCGGCGGTGCCCACGCCGCAGAGCCTCGGCGGCGAGGACTTCGGCTGGTATCTGGAGTCGGTCCCGGGCGCGCTGGCCCGGCTCGGCGTGCGCACCCCCGGTTCGCCGGCCGAGTACGACCTGCACCGCGGCGACTTCGACGTGGACGAGCGCTGCATCGCCGTCGGCGTCCGGGTGCTGACCGCCACCGCGCTGACCGCGCTGTGGGACGGCGGCCGCCCCGGCGACCCCGAGCAGGTCGAGGGCGCCGCCGTGGCGTGAGCCGTCACCGGCGGCGACGACGTTCTCACCGTCCGCCCCGGCCGGGCCCGGGGCGGCGCTCCCTGTCCGCACCGGACGGTGTGCGGGCCGTGCACGAGCGGCCTGACCTGTGGCGATATGCCTACACCTTGGTAACGGACCCGTTGCGAATCGGCGCACCGAGGACGTTTCGGTCTGTTCTCCGGGTAACGTCCGATCGATTTCGGCGGCCCACCGTGCGGGCCGCCATTTCACGGGCGGGGAACGGAAGGAGCGCCAAACGTGCGCCGTGGACTCAGAATCTCGCTTGTCACGCTGACGGGCGCAGCGCTCACGCTCGGCGCTTCGGCGTGCGGCGGCAAGAAGGCCACCACCGGCGGGGACGCGGGCGACGGCAAGAAGACCGTCAAGGTCGGGCTGGCGTACGACATCGGCGGGCGGGGCGACAAGTCGTTCAACGACGCCGCCTACGCCGGGCTGCAGAGGGTGAAGTCGACGCTCAACCTCGAGGTCAAGGACATCGAGGCGACCAAGGGCGAGAGCGACAACGACAAGGTGCAGCGGCTGGAGCTGCTGGCCAAGTCCGGCTACAACCCGGTGATCGCGGTCGGGTTCGCCTACGCGGGTCCGCTGGGCAAGGTCGCCAAGAACCACCCGAACACCAAGTTCGCGATCGTCGACGACAGCTCGGTCACCGGCCCGAACGTCACCAACCTGGTGTTCGCCGAGGAGCAGGGCTCCTTCCTGGTGGGCGCGGCGGCGGCGCTGAAGTCCAAGACCGGCAAGATCGGCTTCATCGGGGGCGTGGACACCCCGCTGATCAAGAAGTTCGAGGCGGGCTACACCGCCGGCGCCAAGCACGCCAAGCCGGACATCAAGATCGACGTCAAGTACATCTCCCGCGGCACCGACTTCTCCGGCTTCAGCGACCCGGCCAAGGGCAAGACCGTCGCCGAGGGCCAGTACGACGGCGGCGCCGACGTGATCTACCACGCGGCCGGCCTGTCGGGCGTCGGCCTGTTCCAGGCCGCCGCGGCCAAGCAGAAGTACGCGATCGGCGTCGACTCCGACCAGTACCAGACCGCCGAGGCGGCGCAGAAGCCGCTCATCATCACCTCGATGCTCAAGCGGGTGGACACCGCGGTGTTCGACTTCGTCAAGGCCGCGGGCGAGGGCACGGCCAAGTCCGGGCCGATCACCTTCGACCTGAAGAACGACGGCGTCGGCTACTCCACCGCCAACGCCGCGGAGATCAAGGACGTGCAGGCCAAGCTGGACGAGTACAAGCAGCAGATCATCAGCGGCGCCATCACCGTCCCCACCAAGTGAGCTGAACGCCCCCGGCCCGGGAGGACGGCCACCGGCCTCCTCCCGGGCTCTGGTGTAGGAGAACCAGGGATGTCCACCACCGAGCGGCCGTCCGGCACCGGCGCAGCCGCCCCGCCCGCGTTCGAACTGCGCGGCATCACCAAGCGCTTCCCCGGCGTGGTCGCCAACCGCGACATCGACCTGACCGTCACCGCCGGGACCGTGCACGCCATCGTCGGGGAGAACGGCGCGGGCAAGTCCACCCTGATGAAGATCCTCTACGGCATGCAGCGCGCCGACGAGGGGACCATCAAGGTCGGCGGCGAGGAGGTCGTCTTCCACTCCCCGGCGGACGCCATCGCCCGCGGCATCGGCATGGTGCACCAGCACTTCATGCTCGCCGACAACCTCACCGTCCTGGAGAACATCGTGCTGGGCGCCGAGCGCCTGCACGGCATCGGCGCCAGGGCGCGGCGGCGCGTCGAGGAGCTGGCCGGGCGGTACGGCATGCGCGTCGACACCGGCCGGCTGGTGGAGGAGCTCGGCGTCGGCGACCGGCAGCGGGTCGAGATCCTCAAGGTGCTCTACCGGGGCGCCCGCATCCTGATCCTGGACGAGCCCACCGCCGTGCTGGTGCCGCAGGAGGTCGAGGAGCTGTTCGCCAACCTGCGCGAACTGCGCCGCGAGGGGCTCACCGTCCTGTTCATCTCGCACAAGCTGGACGAGGTGCTGGCGGTCGCCGACGAGATCACCGTGATCCGCCGCGGCACCACGGTGGCGACCGGCGTGGACCCCGCCGCGACCACCTCCCGGGAGCTGGCCCGGATGATGGTCGGCAGCGAGCTGCCCGTCCCCGAGCTGCGCGAGTCGACGGTGACCGACCGGCCCGTCCTGCAGCTCAAGGGGCTGACCGTGCGGGACGGCACCGGCCGCGCCGTCGTCGACGACGTCTCCCTCACCATCCACGCCGGCGAGATCCTCGGCATCGCCGGGGTGGAGGGCAACGGGCAGGCCGAGCTGGTCGAGGCGATCATGGGCATGCGCGCCCCGGCCGCCGGGACGATCCTGCTGGACGGCAAGGACATCACCGGCTGGTCGACCCGGCGGCGCCGCGAGGAGGGCGTCGGGTTCGTCCCCGAGGACCGGCACCGGCACGGGCTGCTGCTGGAGTCCCCGCTGTGGGAGAACCGCATCCTCGGGCACCAGACGCGGCGGCCCAACGTCAAGGGCCCGTGGATCGACCGGGCGGGCGCCCGCGCCGACACCCGCCGCATCGTCGACGCCTACGACGTGCGCACGCCCGGCATCGACGTGGACGCCGGGGCGCTGTCGGGCGGCAACCAGCAGAAGCTGATCGTCGGCCGGGAGATGTCGGGCGAGCCGAAGCTGCTGATCGCCGCGCATCCCACCCGGGGCGTGGACGTCGGCGCGCAGGCCGCGATCTGGGAGCACCTGCGCAAGGCCCGCGCCGAGGGCCTGGCGGTGCTGCTGATCTCCGCGGACCTGGACGAGCTCATCGGCATGTCCGACACGCTGCGGGTGATCCTGCGCGGCCGGATGGTCGGCGAGGTCGATCCGGCCGACGTGACGCCCGAACGGCTCGGCTCGGCGATGACCGGGGCGCCGCTGGAAGGGGAACAGTGAACCGGCTGAAGAACTCGCCGCTGGCGCTGACGGTCCTGGCGGCGGTGGTCGCGCTGGCGTTCTCCGTCGCCGTCACCTCGATCGTGCTGTCGATCAGCGGCTTCAACCCGCCGTCGACGTTCCAGGCGATGATCGAGTTCGGCCTGGAGCCGGACAGCGTCGTCAACATCGTCAACCGGGCGTCGACGTACTACCTGGCCGCGGTGGCGGTGGCGATCGGGTTCCGGATGGGCCTGTTCAACATCGGCGTGGACGGCCAGTACCGGCTGGCGGCGATGCTGGCCGCCGCGGTGGGCGGCGCGGTGGCGCTGCCGCCGGTGCTGCACCAGGGCGTGATCATCCTGGTCGCGATGCTGGTGGGCGCGCTGTGGGCGGGCATCGCCGGGCTGCTGAAGGTCACCCGGGGCGTCAGCGAGGTGATCGCCACGATCATGCTGAACTTCATCGCCACCGGGATCATCGCCTACCTGCTGCAGGACGGCAGGCTGGGCACGCAGGTGGCGGGCAGCGACAACATCGGCACCGAGCCGATCGCCCCGTCCGGACGGGTGGGCGGCATCCCCTATCCCGGGGCCGACCTGAAGATCTTCGGCCTGGTGCTGCTGGCCGTGGCGGTGGGCGTGGCGTTCCACGTCGTGGTGGAGCGCACCCGGTTCGGGTTCGACCTGCGCGCCACCGGGCTGTCCCCGAGCGCGGCCGTGGCCAGCGGCGTCGACGCCAAGCGGATGGTCGTGACGGCCATGCTGCTGTCGGGCGCGGCGGCCGGGCTGATCGGCATGCCGCAGCTGCTCGGCTCGTCCTACTCCTACGGGCTGGACTTCCCCGGCGGCCTCGGCTTCGTCGGCATCGGCATCGCGCTGCTGGGCCGCAACAAGCCGGTCGGGATCGTGTTCGCCGCGCTGCTGTGGTCGTTTTTGGACCAGTCGTCGCAGATCCTGGAGTTCAACGAGATCCCCAAGGAGATCGTGGCGATCACGCAGGCGGCGGTGCTGCTGTCGGTGGTGGTCGTGTACGAGGTGGTGCGGCGGCTAGGGCTGCGCTGGCAGCAGCAGGCGGTCGCCGCGGAGCTGGCCGACCGTGACCCGTCCCCGAAGGAGGTGGCCGCGTGAGCTCGACCCTGGCCGAGGCGATGCCGGCGGCGGAGCCCGCGCCCGCCCGCCGGGCGCGCCGCCCGCTGGTGCGGGTCCTGGCCGCCCTCGCGGCCGTGTTCGGCGTGCTGGTGGTGCTGCGCGCCATCACCGGGGAGCACACCATCACCTCCGGCGGGACGGTGAGCACCACCCTGGCCCTCGGCCTGCCGATCGGCATGGCCGCGCTCGGCGGCCTGTGGGCCGAGCGGGCGGGCGTGGTCAACATCGGCCTCGAAGGCATGATGATCTTCGGGACGTGGGGCGGGGCGTTCGGCGCCTACTTCTCCGGCAACCCCTGGCTGGGGCTGCTGATGGGGCTGCTGATGGGCGCCCTCGGCGGGCTGCTGCACGCGGTGGCCACCGTCACGTTCGGCGTGGACCACATCGTCTCCGGCGTGGCGATCAACATCCTGGCGCCCGGGGTGGCCCGCTACCTGTCCAGCATGTTCTTCCTGGGCGAGGAGGGCGGCGGCGCCACCCAGTCGCCGCCGCTGCCGGAGTTCCCGACCGTCAGCGTGCCGGGCGTCGCCGGGCCGCTGCGCGACCTGGAGGACCGGCACTGGTTCCTGCTGTCGGACCTGGCCGGGCTGGTGCGCGGCCTGACCACCGACCTGTCCGCGCTGACCATCATCGGGCTGGCCCTGATCCCGCTGACCTACGTGCTGCTGTGGCGCACCGCGTTCGGGCTGCGGCTGCGGTCGTGCGGGGAGAACCCGTACGCGGCCGAGTCCCTCGGCGTCCGCGTCTACACGATGAAGTACGTGGCGGTCACCGTCTCGGGCGCGCTGGCCGGGCTGGCCGGTGTGTTCCTGGCCATGGTGGGAACGCACCAGTACCAGGAGAACCAGACCGGCGGCCGCGGCTTCATCGGCCTGGCCGCCATGATCTTCGGGAACTGGCGTCCCGGCGGGCTGGCCGCCGGCACCGGGCTGTTCGGCTACACCGATGCGCTCCAGCAGCGCGGCGCCACCGGGGCGGTGCACTCGCTGCTGCTGGTCGTCGCGGTCGCGCTGTTCGCGTTCGCCGCCTGGCGGCTGTGGGCGCTGCGCCGCACGCCGGTGACGCCCGCGGAGGCGGGCGACGCCCACCGCCGCCGCCGGATCTACCAGGCGGCCGCCGCGTTCCTCGCCGGCGTGCTGATGCTGGTGTGGTACCTGCTCACCGACGAGCTGCCGAAGGAGATCGTCACCTACAGCCCGCACATCACGACGCTGCTGGTGCTGTCGCTGGCGTCCCAGCGGCTGCGGATGCCCGCGGCGGACGGCCTGCGCTACCGCAAAGGGGAGGCCCGGTGAGCGACATCGACTGGGAGGCCCTGCGGACCGCCGCCCGGGAGGCGATGCGGCGCGCGTACGCGCCGTACTCCGACTTCCCGGTCGGCGCGGCCGCGCTGGTGGACGACGGCCGAGTCGTGACCGGCTGCAACGTGGAGAACGCCTCCTACGGCGTGGGCCTGTGCGCCGAGTGCAGCCTCGTCGGCGCCCTGTACGGGCCGGGCGCGACCGGCCGCCCCCGGCTGGTGGCGGTGGCCGTGGTCGGCGGCGACGGCGAGCCGCTGATGCCCTGCGGCCGCTGCCGCCAGCTGCTGTGGGAGCACGGCGGCCCGGACATGCTGCTGGAGACGGTGCGCGGCGTGCGCCCCCTGGCGGAGGTGCTGCCCGACGCGTTCGGCCCCGACGACCTGACCTCCTGAAGGAGCCCACCGACGTGGACGCGATCGATGTCATCCGCACCAAGCGGGACGGCGGCACGCTGACCCCCGAGCAGATCGACTGGGTGATCGACGCCTACACCCGCGGCGTCGTCGCCGAGGAGCAGATGGCGGCGCTGGCCATGGCGATCCTGCTCAACGGCATGACCCGGGCCGAGGTGTCCCGCTGGACCGAGGCGATGATCCGCTCCGGGGAGCGGATGGACTGGTCGCGGCTGGACCGGCCCACCACCGACAAGCACTCCACCGGCGGCGTCGGCGACAAGATCACCCTGCCGCTGGCGCCGCTGGTGGCGGCGTGCGGCGCGGCCGTCCCGCAGCTGTCGGGCCGGGGCCTCGGCCACACCGGCGGCACCCTGGACAAGCTGGAGTCCATCCCCGGCTGGCGGGCGTCGCTGACGCCCGAGGAGATGCTCGCGGTGCTGGCCGGCACCGGGGCCGTGGTGTGCGCGGCGGGTTCGGGCCTGGCGCCCGCCGACCGCCGCCTGTACGCGCTGCGCGACGTGACCGGCACCGTCGAGTCGATTCCGCTGATCGCCTCGTCGATCATGTCCAAGAAGATCGCCGAGGGCACCGGGGCGCTGGTGCTGGACGTCAAGGTCGGCTCGGGCGCGTTCATGAAGACCGTCGGGCAGGCCCGGGAGCTGGCCGAGACCATGGTGGGCATCGGCGCCGACCACGGCGTGCGCACCGTGGCGCTGCTCACCGCGATGGACCGGCCGCTCGGCCGGGCGGTCGGCAACGCCGTCGAGGTCGCCGAGTCGGTCGAGGTGCTCGCCGGCGGCGGCCCGTCCGACGTGGTCGAGCTGACCGTGACGCTGGCCCGGGAGATGCTGGCGGCCGCGGGCCTTGCGTCCGCCAAGGACCCGGCCGACGCGCTCGCCGACGGCTCGGCCATGGACGTGTGGCGCCGCATGATCTCCGCCCAGGGCGGCGACCCCGACGCGCCGCTGCCGGCGGCCAAGGAGACCCACGACGTCGCGGCGCCGGCCACGGGGGTGCTGACCCGCCTGGACGCCTACGCGGTCGGCGTGGCGGCCTGGCGCCTCGGCGCGGGCCGCGCCCGCAAGGAGGACCCGGTCTCGGCCGCCGCCGGGGTCGTCTGCCACGCCAAGCCGGGCGACCGCGTCACCGCCGGCCGGCCCCTGCTCACCCTGCACACCGACGACCCGGACCGCATCCCCCGCGCCCTGGAGGCGCTGGACGGCGCGGTCGAGGTGGCCGCCGACGGCACCCCCGACCTGCTGCCGCTCGTCATCGACCGCATCGCCTGACCGGCCGCGCCACCGGATATCAGGGCCGGCGCCCGCCGGAAAGCGGCGCGCGCCGCGCCCGTTCCCGATGACGAACAGTACCGCCGCGAACACAATTGCGGGCGCCCGGCGGGGGTTCTGCGGATAAACCCCGCGACGGCGTCCGGCCGCGGTCCGCGGCGCCGATATTCCGCCGTTTCCGGCGCGTCGGGACCGTATGATGACGCGACCTTGAGAAACGGGGAGGACTGCGTGAAGGTCACGCGGACGGAAATCGACGGGGTTCCCGTGTTCTGGGCTTCCGGGGGCACCGCCGACGGCTATCGCGTCGCTCTGCTGTTCCGCGTCGGCCAGTCCGACGAGACGCTGGCGCGCAGCGGGATCACCCATCTGGTGGAGCATCTGGCGCTGCACCGAGTGGGCCAGCCCGAACACCACTACAACGGCACCGTCGATTCGGTCACGACGGCGTTCTTCACCGAAGGCGACGGCGACGAGGTGGTCCGTTTCCTGGGCACCGTCTGCGGTGCCCTGCGCGAACCCCCGCTCGACCGGCTGGAGGCGGAGAAGCAGATCCTGCGGACCGAGGCCGCCGGCCGGTCCCCGGGGGCCGCCGGCCGGCTGCTGCTGTGGCGGTACGGCGCCGCCGGATACGGCCTGCAGGGCTACGAGGAGCTCGGGCTGCCCGCGCACACCGCCGAGGACGTCACCGCGTGGACCGCCCGCTGGTTCACCCGCGCCAACGCCGCCCTGGCCGTCGTCGGCGGCCCGCCGCCCGCCGGGCTGCGGCTGGACCTGCCCGACGGCGCACGCGTGCCCCCGCCCGCGCCGACCAGCGCCCTGCCGCAGACCCCCGCCTACTTCAACTCGCAGGTCAACGGCGTCGGCCTCAGCGCGGTCGTGCCCCGCGCCACCGCCGGCAACGTGTTCGCCACGCTGCTGCAGCGGCGGCTGCACAGGGCGCTGCGGCTCGACGACGCGCTCAGCTACAACGTGCAGGTCGGCTACTCGCCCCGCGACGGGGAGATGGCCCACATCGTCGCGTTCGCCGACGGGCTCGCCGAGGCCCACCCCCGGCTGACCCAGGAGTTCGTCGACGAGATCGAGCGCATCGCCGACGAGCCCGTGCCGGACGCCGAGCTGCGGGAGGCGGTGTCGATCCACCGCGCCCGCCTGGACCAGCCCGAGGTCGCGGGCGCGCTGACGATGTCGTCCTGCTGGAACGAGCTGATGGGCGCCCCGGACCGCACGTACGAGGAGATCCTGCTCGACCTGGACGGGCTGACGCCCGGCGACGTGCGGGAGGTGGCGCGCACCGTGCGCGACTCGGCGCTGCTGATGGTCCCCGACGGCCAGGAACCCCACGTCGACCGCTACGTCCCGGCGCCCGGCAGCTCGGTCGTGGCGGTGCGCGGGGAGACCTTCGACCGCGCCGACCCCGAGGCGGGCCACCTGCACCTCATCGTCGGCCCCACCGGCGTGACCAGCATGACCGGGCCGAGCCTGGGGACCGTCCGCTACGACTCGTGCGCCGCCGTGCTCGCCTGGCCGGACGGCGCCCGCGCCCTCATCGGCCTGGACGGCATCACCGTCCACATCGAGCCGAACCGGTGGATCGGCGCCGACGGCCTGCCCGCGCGGATCGACCGGATGGTTCCCGCCGACCGCGTCGTCCCCATGCCGGCCCGCCCCGACGAGGACATCCCCGAGCGCCCCGAGACCGCCCCCGCGCGCCCGAAACCCGGCAGGCGCCGCAGCGCACCGCGGTTCCGCCTGCCCTTCGGCCTGCGCAGGGGCACGGCCTGGGACGATCCCTGCCTGGCCGCCGTGCTGCCCCAGGTCGGCGCCGGCCGGCTCGACGCGGGTCTGGAGCTGCTGTCGCGCTCGCGGCCGCTGCCCGAACTGCGCGGGTTCTATCTCGACCGGCTCTCCCGGGCCGCGGCGGGCCACAGCGACCGGCTCGACGCCCTGGCCGCCGCCCGGCCGGACGACCCGGACGTCCACCTGTGGCTGGGCGGCACACTGATCCGCGAGGCCTGGAACGTCCGCGGCGGCGCCCGAGCCAAAGACGTCACGGAGGAACGGTTCGCCCAGTTCTGGCTGATCCTCGCGGGCGCCGGAGAACCGCTGTACCGCGCCGCCGAACTGCTGCCCGAGGACCCGGTTCCCTGGAACTGCCTGCAATTGCACGCCATGGGCCTCCAACTGGGCCGGTTGGAGCTCGACCGGATCTGGCGGGAACTGAAGGACCGGCATGGCGGCCTGTACTGCGGCCACTACACCCGGGCGCAGGCACTGTGCGGCAAGTGGTGCGGCTCGGACGCCGAAGTCCTGGAATTCGCCGAATCGGCGGTCGAGGCCGCCGAACCGGGCGACCCGCTGACGGCAATGCTGCCCGTCGCCCTGCTGGAGAACGGCATCGGGTCCGAGGACGGTGTGAAGGCGTACCTTTCTTCCCGTCCCGAAACTCATGCCGCCTTGGGCGCGGCGGCCGACAAGTGGCTGACCCATATGGCGGACCACCCCCGCACCCGCGAGGCCCACCACCTGTTCGGCGCCGCGTTCTATTACGCGGGCGACCACGACCGGGCCCGCCACCACCTCTCCCAGGCGGGCATGACCCTCACCGACGGACTGCCCTGGGGCTACTGGCCGCGCCCTGCCCGCACCTACAAGGAGGCCCGCCGCGCCGTGGGCCTCCGCTGACCCGCGCAGCTTCCGGGGGCGCCCGCACGACGGCGTGCCGCGCCCCCGAACCCCTGACCGCCCGCCACCGCCTTGGCGACCTTGTTCAACACCCATTCCCTTCTGCGCCGTTCGCTGATCGAACGTGCGGTGCGGGCGGGTACGGCGCCGCCTCGCCCCCGCCGCGGCGGACGGGGACGAGGCGGCGCCCTGCGGAAGGAGCAGGGTGGGCGGGGCGGTCAAGGCCGCCGGAGCGGGGCTACTTCGGCGGCGTGACGGTGATGGTCACGGAGCCGCCGCCGGAGCCGATCATGCCCTTTTCGAGCTTCTCGGCGTTGACGACCTTGTCGATGGTGATCGTGTAGCCGTTGGCGAGCCTCTCGCTGTGCCCGGCCTTGCCCGTCACCCGCCAGTTGTTCTCGTGGGGCACGCCGTCCCCGTCGAGGACGACGACGGTCCCCGAGTCGTTCTGGGTGCTGGCGACGCCCAGGCGCAGCCCGCCGACCCAGCCGGTGGTGCCGCGGGCGACCGTGTTGGTCTCCTTCTGCGGGTTGGCCGGCGGGCTGAGCCGGGCGGCGGGGATCGATTGCGGAGATGACTTCGTCATGGGTGTGGTCTCCTCGGAGGAGCCGCAGCCGACGGCCGCGAACGTCAGTACGCCGGTGAGAAGAATCGGCACCGCGCGTCGGTGTGCACGCTCGAACATGGTGACCCTTCCTCACTCGAACGAACCGATGTCGACCTCGGCGAGGTATCGATTGAACTCTTCCATCGTCAGGGTGGCGTGGTCGTAGCCCCACGGGTTGAACAGTTCCACCTTGCCATCCTTGGTGATGCCTTTGACGACGTAGGCGTGGTTGGCGTGCAGCCGCTGCTGGTAGATCTCCTTGCCGTCGACGTCGTCCTTGGTGCTCGCGACGACGGGCCGGCCGCTGTTCAGCCAGTTCTCCAGGTCCTGCCGGGTCACGTCGTCGGCGTCCTTGCTGTCGCTGTCGTGGCCGGTGAGCACCTCCATGCCGTGCGCCGGGTCGCCGCCGTTGATCTTGTTGAAGCCGCCCTTCTTCTGCGCGAACGCCTTCTCCAGGATGAGCGGCCAGATCGTCTGGCCCTCCGGCTGGGCGAAGGACAGGTTCCCGTCCTTGTTGACGGGGAAGTAGGGCGTGACGGTGACCCGCTCGCCGTCCGGGAACGTCACCGTGTACGTCCCGTTCGGGTTCTGCCGGATCATCTCGCGGAGCCGCCGGCGGCCCTCCGGGGTCTGGGCGAGCGCGCCCATGCTGGACAGCCACCAGCAGTCGCCGAGACCGCCCTGGTTGAGGTCCTCGAGGGACGGCTGCCCGGTGTCGCCCCACACCCGCGCGCCCGGGACGTGGCCCCACGCGATGGCGGGGTTGTCGTTCTTCTCTTTCTTGTAGTACTCGGTGAAGTCCGGCTCGATGGAGCCCGGCGCGATGCGTTCGAGCTGGTGCAGCAGCCAGGGGTCGGCGCGGAGCCGGAGGACGTCCACTACGCCGGGCTCCCGCAGGAGCCGACGGGTCTCGTCGTCGCTGAGCTGGTCGAACAGGGCCTGGATCTCGCCCGGCGACATCGTGGCCAGGATGTCTTTGGGGGGCTGCTTGCCCCAGCAGTTCCAGAACCGCAACCAGCCGCAGCCGTCGAGATAGTTGCGGATCTGGTCCGCGGCCCGCTTGCCGGCCTTCCGCTCATCGTCGGTGGGGGGCGGAGGGGCCTGGCCGGGGTCGGCGGGCCGGTTGCCCCACTCCTGCGGGCTCGGCGGTTTGGCCGCGTAGACCGTGCGTTCGCTCTCGCAGTCGTCGTCGCCGACCTTGCAGACAGCGGCCCGGATGTCGCCGACCACACCGGAGCCCACCCCCGAGAGCGTGACCGCCCCGGCGATCGCGGCTATCAGCAGGGCAATGGCGATGTATGACAGCGAACCTTCGCCGGTGTCCGGTTTCCGTCCCTTCACAGTTCACGCCCTCCTACCATGCGAAGGGGCCCCATCAAACAGCCAGGCGGTTGCGGGAGCATGGGCCCCCAGGCCCCAATCCGGGCTCAATTGCCGGGCCTCGAACATGCGTTTGCAGGAGAGTAGTGGGGAAGTAGTCGATCTTCAGAAGTTCCCGGATTATCGCCCTCGGCGTGCGCGAGTCTGTTAGCCTCCGGATGGCCATCACCCTCCCGTGCGGAGCCCATTTACCATGCAATCGGGCCGGATGCCCGCAATTTCTGCATGCCCGCGTTCATCTGACGCAGGCGGTCGTTGGATCGGTTCACAAGGCATTTCGCAATGACCGGCTTCGGACAGCCCGGAACCGCGCGGTGATGCTATTGACGCGGCGCGGCGGTCATAGGTTCCGCTCGCCGCCGGGCGGGCGGAGGGTGACTCCGGTCACCCCGTCGCGCCTCGGCGGCGCCGGGCCCGGTGGGCCCTGGGGCCCCCGCTACCGGCCCGGCGCGGGCGGGCCGGCCGGGGGCGGCGGGGCGAGGTGCAGGCGGCTCAGCAGAATCTGCACGAGCTCCTCGACGACCTCGTCGAGGGTGGCGTCGACCCAGCCGACCGCCCAGTCGTGCATGAGGCCGTTGACCGCCCCGATGAACGCCGTCGCGGTGACCCGGTAGTCGCGGTCGGGGATCTCGCCGCGGGCGACGGCCTCCCGGGCCTGCTGGTGGAGGAAGTCGATCCAGCGGGCGCGGCGGTCCAGGCGCTGGCGGTCCAGGCGGGGGCTCACGCCGATGATCTCGACGTAGGCGATGCGGGTGTGGCGGGGGTCGCCGGTGGCTCCGGCGGCGTAGGCGCGGAACAGGCGCGCGTACCGCTCGGCGGCGGGCAGGTGCCGGACCTGCGGCAGGGCGGCCAGCACGGCCTGCTCGGCGACGTCGTTGACGTGCAGGTGCAGCTCGGCGAGCAGGTCCTCCAGGGTGCGGAACTCCTCGTAGAACTGGCGGGTGGACAGCCCGGCGGCCCGGCACACGTCGGTGAGCCTGGTGGCGCGGTAGCCGGGGCCCGCGCCGAACAGGTCCAGGCCCGCCTCCATGAAGCGCCTGCGGCGTTCGGCCTGCCGTTCGGCAGCCGACCTGCCTCCGTACCGGCCCGCCGCCGGGGTGATCCTGCCCGCCACCGTGTCCTCCGCTTTCGTGCCGCACCGATTGTCGCCCATCGGCGCCGGTCGGCCCCGTCCGCGGTTCTCGCCGGGCGGCCGCACCCGGTCGCCTGATCGGTCTTGTGGCCCGGGTCACGTGTGCCTACCATCGAGTAACAAGTCTGAATATCGACGTTTTCAGACTTCTCCTCTCGTCCCACCCCCCGGAGGAAGAAATGCAGGTTCCGGCCTTTGCGCGTCGGCGCAGATCCCTGCTCAGCGGCGTGATGGCGGCCGTGACGGCCGCCGGTATCGTGTCGGCCGCCCCCGCCGCTCCCGCGAGCGCCGACCCCGCGCTGCAGGAGGTGATGCTCGTCGGCAACAACTGGGAGGGCACCGCCGACGCCATCAGGTCCACCGGCGACTTCGCCAAGATCGGCCGGATCAACCTCATTCCCGACAAGGACCAGCGGCTGCGCGAGATCTACCTCAATCCGATCAGACTCGCCTTTTTCCTGGGCATTCGGGAGACCGTCGGCGAGGGCCACGACCAGTTCGTCGACGACATGTACACCACCCCCGACGGCTCGGCCATCGTGGTGTCGCGCCCGAGCTTCGCCGACGTGGCCTCCATCGACACCGCCACCGGCAGGCTCAACTGGCGGTTCCCGGTCTCCGGCTACCGCTCGGACCACATGGCCGTCTCGCCCGACGGCTCCCGGGTGGCGGTGTCGGCGTCCACCAGCAACACCGTCCATGTGCTGGACATCCGCACCGGGCGGCAGGTCGGCTCGTTCCGCACCGGCGACAAGCCGCATGAGAACGTCTTCACCGACGGCGGCAGGTACATCTGGAACATGTCGATCGGCGAGGTCAACAACGACCTCGACGCCCCCTGGCTGGACTTCCTCAAGGGCGACCGCAAGATCACCATCGCCGACGCCGCCACGTTCGAGGTCGTGCGGACCATCGACATGCGGCCGCGCCTGGACGCCTTCGGCCGCCGGGACTTCTCCGACGCGGTGCGCCCGGTCGCCTTCACCCCCGACGAGTCCAAGCTGTACTTCCAGGTGTCGTTCTTCAACGGCTTCTTCGAGTACGACGTCGCCGCCGACCGGATCACCCGGGAGAAGGTGCTGCCGAAGAACCCCGACACCAGCGACGACCGCACCACCTTCGTCAACGACTCGCGCCACCACGGCCTGGCGATGAACCCCGCCGGCACCAAGCTGTGCGTCGCCGGGACCATGGACGACTACGCCACCGTCGTCGACCGCGCCACCCTCCAGGAGGGCCCGCTGGTGCCGGCGTCCAAGCCGTACTGGGCGACCGTCAGCGGCGACGGGCGGGCCTGCGTGATCTCCGAGAGCGGCGCCGACCAGGTCACCGCCATCGACTTCGCCACCGGCCGCAAGATCACCTCCGTGCCGGTCGGCGACCACCCCCAGCGGGTCCGCCTGGCCCACCTGCCGGCGGGCTGGACGGGCCCGTCCGCCGGCTGACTCCGCCGGCTGACTCCGCCGGCGCCGGGGCGCGGCGGTGCGGCACCCCGCGTCCCGGCCCCGTCGGCCGCGCACCGCGCCGGGTGCCGGCCGGCGCGGTCGGCTACGGTGCATGTGATTACCGGCGTATGCAGAAGCGGGAGCGGGCGGTCGGCCGCCGGGCGACCGGCACGCCCGCCAGGACGCCGCGCGAGGCCCGGCGGCGGTCGGAGAAGGAGGCGGTATGGACGCCGATGTGATCATCGTCGGGGCGGGGCTGGCCGGTCTGGCGGCGGCGCACGAGCTGACCCGCCGCGGCCGGAAGGTGGCCCTGGTGGACCAGGAGAACGCCGCCAACCTCGGCGGGCAGGCGTACTGGTCGTTCGGCGGCCTTTTCCTGGTCGACTCGCCCGAGCAGCGCCGCCTGCGGGTGCGCGACTCCTTCGAGCTGGCCTGGAGCGACTGGCAGGACAGCGCGCAGTTCGACCGGCTGGACGACGAGGACTCCTGGGCGGTGCGCTGGGCCCGCGCCTACGTCGAGTTCGCCGCCGGGGAGAAGCGCTCCTGGCTGCTCGAGCACGGCATCAGGCTGACGCCCATCGTCGGCTGGGCCGAACGCGGCGGCCTGCGCGCCGACGGGCACGGCAACTCGGTGCCGCGCTTCCACGTGGCGTGGGGCACCGGCACCGGCGTGGTCGGGCCGTTCGTGCGCAGCGCCCAGCGGGCCGCCGAGGAGGGGCTGCTGACCTTCCACCACCGCCACCAGGTGGACGAGCTCATCGTGGACGGCGGAGCCGTCACCGGAGTGCGCGGCACGCTGCTGGCCCCCGACGACGCCCCGCGCGGCGTGGCGTCCAACCGCCGGGCCGTGGGCGAGTTCGAGCTGACGGCCCAGGCGGTCGTGCTCACCACCGGGGGGATCGGCGGCAACCACGACCTGGTGCGCCGGTACTGGCCCGAGCGGCTGGGCCCCGCTCCCGCCAAGATGATCACCGGCGTGCCCGCCTACGTCGACGGGCGGATGCTCGACATCAGCGCCAAGGCCGGGGCCCGGCTGGTCAACCGGGACCGGATGTGGCACTACACCGAGGGCGTGCGCAACTGGGACCCCATCTGGCCGGGCCACGCCATCCGCATCCTGCCCGGCCCGTCGTCGATGTGGTTCGACGCGCTCGGGCGGCGGCTGCCCGACCCCTGCCTGCCCGGCTACGACACCCTGTCCACCCTGCGGTACCTGCGCACCACCCCCGATCTGGCCGGGCACGACCACTCCTGGTTCGTGCTCACCCGGCAGATCATCGAGAAGGAGTTCGCGCTGTCGGGGTCGGAGCAGAACCCCGACATCACCAGCGGCGACCGCAAGGCGGTGCTGCGCGAACGGGTGCTGTCCAAGGGCGCGCCCGGCCCGGTGGAGGCGTTCGTCCGCCACGGCGCCGACTTCGTCGTGGCCGCCACCCTGGAGGAGCTGGTGGACAAGATGAACGCCCTCACCGACGAGCCGCTGCTGGACGCCGCGCTGCTGCGCCGCCAGATCGAGGCCCGCGACCGGCAGATCGCCAACCCCTACAGCAAGGACGCCCAGGTCCAGGGCATCCACAACGCGCGCCGCTACCTGGGCGACCGGGTCAGCCGGGTCGCCGCCCCGCACCGCATCCTGGACCCGGCGGCCGGGCCCCTCATCGGCGTCAAGCTCCACATCCTCACCCGCAAGACCCTCGGCGGCATCCAGACCGACCTGGATTCGCGCGCCCTCGGGCTGGACGGGCGCCCCGTCGACGGGCTGTTCGCGGCCGGTGAGGTCGCCGGATTCGGCGGCGGCGGAGTGCACGGCTACAACGCCCTCGAAGGCACCTTCCTCGGCGGCTGCCTGTTCTCCGGCCGCGCCGCCGGCCGCGCCCTGGTCCGCGACCTGTCCTGACGCCCCGTCGGCCGCGCTCCGGCCCGCGACCTGCCCGACGGCCGCGGGCCCCCGGCCGCCTGAACCAGATCGTCTTCTCGGGAGTCTGAGGGGGTGTCGTCGAGCTTTCCGAGGGTGTACGAGTGAGTGACACGCAGTTGGCCGGGCTGGACACGCGGTTGGCCGAGCTGGTCGAGATGGCGGCGGACGAGCCCCGCAAGGCCAGGGCGGGGGTGACCAGGCTCGCGCGGTCCCTGTCCGCCGAGGAGCTTGCGCCGTTCTTCGAGCGGGCGTGCCGTGCGTTCGCCGCCGCCGCGGCGAACGAGCTGGCGACGTGGGCGTTCAACCAGGCGCGCAAGGCGGACAAGAACCACCCGTCGCTGGTGGACGTGGACCGGGTGCACCGGGTCTTCCTGGAGTTCACCCCCATGGGCGTGGTCGCGCCGACGGCGCTGCGCGACTACGTCGCGCTGATGGGCGAGCGGCTGGCGCCCGAGGAGGCGTACCGCAGGTACAACGAGGTCCTGGACGCCGCGTTCGCCGTGCAGCTCGTCCCGTACGCACGGATCTATCCCGACGTGCGCAAGCTGGCGCGGGCCGCGAAGATCAAGAAGGCGGCGGCCGAGGACGACCTCACCGCGCGGCTGCTGCGCACGGGGGCGCTGCGGTACGCCTCGCACGCGGTGTGGAACGCCGCCAAGGACTCCCTGGCGCGGCTGACCGAAGGCGACGAGGAGTTCCAGCGGCTGCTGATCGCGACCGAGCCGGACACCGACGCCGAGGACGATCCCCACCTCGCCGAGGAGATCCGGTGGTTGTGGCTGGCTGCGCTGGTCAGTGCGCAGGCGGGTGCGCACCTGACCGACGAGTGGTTCGCCGAGCACGCGAGCCGGTGCCGTCCGGACGTGCTGGCCCGGCTGACCTGGCAGGCGGGCGAACGGCTGGTGCCGGACGGGCGGGCCGGGACCGGTCCGGCCGCGGACCTGCTGTCCGGCGACCGGCCGAGGCACTGGAGCAGCGGCTGGGCGCACCGGCGGCCGGAGCCGCGCTGGTGGGACACCTCGGTCGACACGGCCGATCTCGCCGCCCAGGCCGAGCGGGACCCGGCCGAGTTCGCCCGGCTCCTGGACGTCTTCGTCGTCGAACTCGGCCGCTACGTCAACGTCGACTACGCGGCCACACTGCGCAAGATCTGGCGGGAACCGGCGATCCGGAACGTCCTGCGCGAACAGGTCGCCGCCTGGAAGGCCGAGGCCGCCTCGCCGTCGCTGCCCCTCCTCGTCCCGGCCCTGCACCGCCTGCTGCGGCTGGCCGACCACGACTACGCCGAGCTGGACCCCGCGTTCACCGACGGCCTGCGGCCCGCCGACCCGGTGGACGCCCTGCACGCCACCCTGCGCCGCGGCATCCCGGAGGAGCTGCACTTCCCGCACGCCACCTGGCGGCCCGCGATCCGCGGCGTCGTGGAGCTGGTCCAGCACGGCGACTATCTGACGGCCGTCTTCGACGGGCACTGGGCCAGGGTGTACACCCCCGACGGGCAGATCCCCGACCTGCGCATGGTGAAGGGCTACGAGGACTTCATCCTGTGGTACGACGGAGAGGAGTTCCTCGACTCACTGCGCGTGCACGGCTCCCTGGTGACGTTCCGCGCGCGGATCGAGGATCCCCGGCTCGTCCTGACGTTCGACCCCGCGAAGCGGAACCGGCGCCCGGACGGCCCCACCGAGTCCGAGGTCACCTTCCCGGGCGCGGACGAACCGTCGCGCGTCGTGTTCCGCGACGGCGCGATCAGCGTGATCGCCGCCGACGGCACCGTCACCGCCCGGCTGCCGTACCAGCTGTGCCAGAAACCGGCCCCCGAGCAGGCCGCACCGGTCTACCCGCCCGGCTGGTGGCCCCACCTGCGGCCGGTCGACCCCGACGGCTCGGCCGCGCTGCGCGACCTCGACCGCGAGCGGGCCGAGCGGCTGGTGGAGACGGCGCTCGCCGGGCGCGGCCCGGCCCGCGACGCGTGGCCGGAGCTGGTGCCCGAGATCTCCGAGCCCGCCCTGCGCGACGGCGTGATCAAGTGCGCCCGCGACGCCGCCCAGTGCGTGCTGAACATCGTGCGCCTGCGCGAACGGCTCGGCCTTCCCCATCCCGCGCAGCCGCCGACACCGCTGCGGACGCGCCCCGGCCTGCCGGCAGGCCGCGCCCTGGCGGCCCTGCCGAACCTGCGGTGGGAGGAGGCCGTCGTGCGGGACGCCATGGAGATCCCGGCGCCGTCCGAGCCCCGTCCGGTGCGGGTCGTGTCCCTGCCCGACCTGCGTTCCGGGCTTTCGGTGTCGTTCGGTGAGACGGGTGCGGCCGCGCTGAGCACCGTCTGGCCGTGGAGGACCGAACGCGCGCGCAGGCCCGTGGTGGAGAGCCTCAACGCCTGGGTGCACACCATGCGCGGCGACGGGTCGGGACGCTGGCGGCTGCTGCGTCTCACCTCCGAGGACAGACGGGACAGGGAGGACGCGTCCGGCGAGGTGTGGCGGACGCCGCGCGGCGTCCTGCTCTTCGGCTACTACAGCCGCCACTACAAGATGATGAACGTGTGGGAGTACGCGCCCGACGGCGTGTTCGACCCCGTGGAACTGCCGGGATGGCGCGAGCTGCGGACGCCCGTGCCGCAGGGGTGGGGCGGCGCCGACCGCGTCCTGGCCCTGCGGCGGCTGCTCGACGAACGCGGCCCCCTCCAGCCCGACCCCGCCTGGGTGAACGAGCTGGTCGAACGCACCGGCATGAGCGAGATCGACGCCGCCATGATCGTCTTCGGGATCCGCTACTACACCTTCGGCTTCGACGTCCCGCGCGACGAGCTCCCCGCCGAAGTCCTCGCGTTCTACCCCGAGGGCGGCCGGCACGAGGTGCCCTACCCGCTGCAGGACGCCGTCACCGAAGGCCTCATGCGGGACGACCCCGCCGACCTGTGGGAGCACGGCCCGGACATCGCCCGCGCCGCCGCCCGCTACCTGGAGCTGCGCGACGCGCCGGTATAGGCGACAGTTGACGAAGAGCTCCGCGGAAACCTGGGGGTAGGTTGGCCGTCATGGACGATCGGCCGACTCTTGACGCGATCCGGCGTGCGCCGAAAGTGCTGCTGCACGACCACCTCGACGGCGGGCTGCGCCCGGAGACCATCGTGGACCTGGCCCGCGACGCGGGGTACGACGCGCTGCCCGCCACCGACCCCGACAACCTGCGGGCCTGGTTCGAGGAGGCGTCCGACTCCGGGTCGCTGGAGCGGTACCTGGAGACCTTCTCCCACACCGTCGGGGTCATGCAGTCGGCCGAGGCGCTGACCCGGGTGGCCTACGAGTGCGCCGAGGACCTGGCCGCCGACGGCGTGGTGTACGCGGAGGTGCGGTACGCGCCCGAGCAGCACCTGCGCAACGGGCTGACGCTGCCGCAGGTCGTCGAGGCGGTCCTGGAGGGCTTCAAGGCGGGGGAGCGCGACCACGGCATCCGCATCGGCACGCTGGTGACGGCGATGCGGCACCAGGCGCGCAGCATGGAGATCGCCGAGCTGGCCGTCCGGTACCGCGACGAGGGCGTGGTCGGGTTCGACATCGCCGGGGCCGAGGCCGGGTACCCGCCCACCCGCCACCTGGACGCCTTCGAGTACCTGCAGCGCGAGAACGCCCACTTCACCATCCACGCGGGCGAGGCGTTCGGGCTGCCGTCGATCTGGCAGGCGATCCAGTGGTGCGGCGCCGACCGGCTCGGCCACGGCGTGCGGATCATCGACGACATCGACCTGACCGGCGACGACGCCCCCAGGCTGGGCCGGCTGGCCGCCTACGTGCGCGACAAGCGGATCCCGCTGGAGATGTGCCCGACGTCCAACATCCAGACCGGCGCGGCCAAGTCGATCGCCGAGCACCCGATCGGGCTGCTGCGCCGGCTGCACTTCCGGGTGACGGTCAACACCGACAACCGGCTGATGAGCGGCACCAGCCTGTCCCGCGAGTTCCACAAGCTGGTGGAGGCGTTCGACTACGGCTGGGACGACCTGCAGTGGTTCACCGTCAACGCGATGAAGTCGGCGTTCATCGGGTTCGGCGACCGGTTGGAACTGATCAACGGTGTGATCAAGCCCGGGTTCGCGCAGCTCAAGTGGCGCGGCGCCCGCCCGCTGGCATGACCGCTCCGCAACGGTTCCGCTCCACGCCCGCGCGGGTCGGCGCCTGGCTGTGGATGGCGTTCGCCGCGCTGAACCTGCTGGACATCGTGCTGCGCGGCCGCGACCTGGCGTCGGCGGCGACGGCCGCGGTGCTGCTGCTGGGCTGCGGCATCGCCTACGTGGTGGGGCTGCGGCCCGTGATCGTCGCCGACGAGCGGGGCGTCACCGTCCGCAACCCGCTGCGCGACACCCGGATGCCGTGGCCCGCGATCACGAAGATCGAGGCCACCACCGCCGTGGCGATCACGTTCGCCGACGGCGGCGGCGCCGAGCGCACCGTCCGCGCCTGGGCCCTGCAGACCTCGCCGCGCGCCCAGGCCAAGGCCGAGCGCGCCGCCCGGCGCGCGCAGTCCGGCGGCGGGGCCGACAGGCCGCCCGACGCCGCCGGGCGGACGCCGACGATGTTCGTGGCGCAGCAGCTCAACGAGCTGAGGACCCGCCACCGCGGCACGCGGACCGGGGAACGGGCCGGCGGGCCGGGCGCCGGGGACGCGGCGGGCTGGGCGTGGCCCGCCGTGGCGAGCGTGGCCGTGCCCGCGGCGGCGTCCGCCGCGCTGATCCTGGCCGCCTGGCTCAGCTGAGGCCGATGGCGGCCGCCAGGTCGGCGCGCAGCCGGTCCAGGTCGGCGGCCGCGCGGGCGCGCACGGCGTCCACGTCCTCGCCGTCCGCGACCGGGTGGACGACCTGCAGGTAGCACTTGAGCTTCGGCTCGGTGCCCGACGGGCGGACCACCACCCGCGCCGACCCCAGCCGGAACCGCAGCGCGTCCGTCGGCGGCAGCCCCCCGGCCCCGTCCGACAGGTCCTCGACGGCCTCCACGTCGCGGCCGCCCAGCCGGGACGGGGGAGCCGCGCGCAGCCGGGCCATCGCCGCGCCGATCAGGTCCAGGTCGGTGACGCGGATGGTGAGCGGGGCGGTGGCGTACACGCCGTGCCGGCGGGCCTGGTCGTCCAGCAGGTCCAGCAGCGTGCGGCCGGCGCGCGCGGCCTCGGCGGCCAGCGCCGCCGCGGTGAGCGCCGCGCCGATGCCGTCCTTGTCGAGCACGACCACGCCGTCGTCGCCGCCGGCGCTGTAGCCGAACGCCTCCTCGTACCCGTAGACGAGCCGGTCGCCGGGCCGCTCCGCCTTCATGATCCACTTGAACCCGGTGAGGGTCTCGGCGAACCGCACCCCGTGCTCGCGGGCCAGCGCGCCGAGCAGCGACGACGACACGATCGTGGTGACGACCAGCCGGTCCCGGCCCGCGGTGTGGCGCAGCACGTGCTCGGCCAGCAGCCCGCCGATCTCGTCGCCGGTCAGCGTCCGCCAGCCGCCGTCGCGGCCCGGCACGGCCACGGCGCAGCGGTCCGCGTCCGGATCGTTGGCGATCACCAGGTCGGCGCCCGAGGACGCGGCCAGGCCGATCACCCGGTCCATCACCCCCGGCTCCTCGGGGTTGGGGAACGCGACGGTGGGGAAGTCGGGGTCCGGGTCGGCCTGCTCGGGGACGACGGCGGGCGCGGGGAAGCCCGTCCAGGCGAAGGCGCGCTCCAGCACCTCCCGCCCGACGCCGTGCAGCGGCGTGTAGGCCACCGACACCTCGCGGGCGTCGCCGAGCGGCAGATGCGACAGGGCGTGCAGGTACGCCTCGACGATCTCGTCGCCGAGCACCGTCCAGCCCTCGCCGAGCGGCAGCTCGTCGACCCGGCCGACCGCGTCGATCGCCGCCGAGATCTGCGCGTCCACCGGCGGCGTGATCTGCACGCCGTCGCCCCAGTACACCTTGTAGCCGTTGTCGCGCGGCGGGTTGTGGCTGGCCGTCACCATGATGCCCGCGGCGGCGCCCAGGTGCCGGACGGCGAACGCCAGCACCGGCGTGGGCAGCGGACGCGGCAGCAGCCACACCCGCAGCCCCGCCCCGGTCAGCACCGCGGCGCTGTCCAGGGCGAACCGCTCCGAACCGTGCCGCGCGTCGTACCCGATCACCACGCCCGCGCCCTCGTCGTCCGGCGGCGGCTCCTGCCGCAGCCGGGCGGCGATCCCGGCGGCGGCGCGCATGACCGTGACCCGGTTCATCCGGTTGGGGCCCGCGCCCAGCTCGCCGCGCAGCCCGGCGGTGCCGAACTCCAGCCGCGCCCCGAACCGGTCGGCCAGCGCCGCCTCGTCGCCGGCGTCCAGGATCGCGCGCAGCTCGGCGCGGGTGTCCGGGTCGGGGTCCTGGGCCAGCCAGTCCTCGGCCCGGCGGCGGTAGTCGCTCATGACGGCCTCTTGCAGCTTCCTACAGCTTCGACAGCACGGTGCCCAGCAGCGCGCCCATGCGGGCGGCGGCGGCCCGGCCGGCCGCCAGCACCTCCTCGTGGTCCAGCGGCTCGTCGGTCAGCCCGGCCGCGATATTGGTGACCAGGGAGATCCCCAGCACCTCCGCGCCGCCCTCGCGCGCCGCGATCGTCTCCAGCACCGTGGACATGCCCACCATGTCGGCGCCCAGCGTGCGCAGCATGCGGATCTCCGCCGGGGTCTCGTACGTCGGGCCGCGCAGCGCCGCGTACACGCCCTCGCCGAGCGTCGGATCGACCTCGCGGGCCAGGGTCCGCAGCCGCGCCGAGTACGCCTCGGTCATGTCCAGGAACCTGGCGCCCGTCAGCGGGTTGGCGCCGGTGAGGTTGAGATGGTCGGCGATCAGCACCGGGTCGCCGACCCGCTGGTGCTCGGGCCGCAGCCCGCCCGCCGCGTTCGTCAGCACCACCGTGCCCACCCCGGCGGCCAGCGCGGTGCGCACGCCGTGCACCACGGGGTCCACGCCGCGTCCCTCGTACAGGTGGGTGCGGCCCAGGAACACCAGGGCGCGGCGCCCGCCCACCTCCACCGCGCGGATCCGGCCCGCGTGGCCCTCCACGGCGGGCGGCGCGAACCCGGGCAGCTCGGTCACCGCCAGCTCGGCCACCGGCTCGCCCAGGGCGTCGGCGGCCGGCACCCACCCCGAGCCCATCACCAGGGCGACGTCGAAGGAGTCCAGGGACGTGCGGGCGCGCAGCCGCTCGGCCGCCGCCCGGGCCAGGTCGAAAGCCTCATTGCTCACGCCGCGACGCTACCTTGGAGATCAGCCCGCGGGCGACTCCGGCCGATCGGCTCGCGTGGTCGATCCGCTGACGCGGCCGATCGGCTCGCGCGGCCGCCGGTCAGTCGCCGAGCGACTTGCACGGCCGGGTGCGCAGGTCCTTGACATAGTCGTCGGGCGCCCCCGCCTTCTCCGCGGCGTCGGCCAGGATGCCCAGGTAGCGGGCGGACGGCAGGCCGCCCTCGTAGTCGTCGAGCACGTACATCCAGGCCAGCACGTCGCCGTCCAGCGTCTGCACCCGGACCCGGATCTTGCGGTAGACGCCGAGCGCGGCGCCCTCCCACGCGTCCAGCTCCTTCTCGTCCCAGGCGGGCACGTCGTAGAGCACGACGAACACCTGCTCGCCGGGCTCCTCGACGACCGTCGCCAGAGCGCCTTCCCAGCCGACGTCCTGCCCGCCGAACGTCAGCCGCCAGTCCGTCAGCCAGCCGGTGCCGCGCATCGGCGAATGCGGGGCCCGTTCGGCCATCTGGTCGGGGTCCATGTTGGAGGCGTACGCCGCGTACAGTGCCACGGCAGCCAAGCGTACCCAGCACGCGGCCGCCGACCCCGGGTCGGGACAGGTCACTGCCCGTTATGCGAAACAATGGGACCGTGACCCGCATCGTGATCCTCGGTGGAGGCCCCGGCGGCTACGAGGCCGCTCTCGTCGCGGCGCAGCTCGGCGCCGACGTGACCGTGGTGGAGCGCGACGGTCCCGGCGGGGCGTGCGTGCTGACCGACTGCGTGCCGTCCAAGACGCTGATCGCCACCTCGGTCCGCATGGCGGTCATGTCGGAGTCGGCCGACCTGGGGCTGCGCTACAACGGCGGCCCGGACGGGGTGGTCGGCGCCCTGGAGGCCGACATGGCCACCGTCAACAAGCGGGTCAAGGACCTGGCCCGGGCGCAGTCGTTCGACATCGCCGAACGGCTCGCCTACGAGGAGGTCAAGATCGTGCGCGGCGAGGGGCGGCTGGTCGAGCCGCACGTCGTCGCGGTCGGCGACCGGCACATCCGGGCCGACATCGTCCTGGTGGCCACCGGCGCCACCCCGCGCGTGCTGCCCGGGGCCGAGCCGGACGGCGAGCGCATCCTCAACTGGCGGCAGCTGTACGACCTGCCCGAGCTGCCCGAGGAGCTGATCGTGGTCGGCTCCGGCGTCACCGGCGTGGAGCTGGCCGGGGCGTACCTGTCGCTGGGGTCGCGGGTCACGCTGGTGTCCTCGCGCGACCGCATCCTGCCCACCGAGGACGCCGACGCCGCGTCCGTGCTGCAGGAGGTGTTCCTGCGGCGCGGCATGAAGGTCATGTCGCGGTCGCGGGCCGCCGGGGTGGAGCGTTCCGGCGACCGGGTGATCGTCACGCTGGAGGACGGCGGCAAGGTCGAGGGCTCGCACTGCCTGATGACGGTCGGCATGGTGCCCAACACCCGCGGCATCGGCCTGGAGGAGGTCGGCGTCGAGCTCGACCGGCGCGGGTTCGTCAAGGTCGACAAGGTGTCGCGGACGAGCGTCCCGCACATCTACGCCGCCGGCGACTGCACCGGCGTGCTCATGCTGGCCTCGGTGGCGGGCATGCAGGGCCGCATCGCCATGTGGCACGCCCTCGGCGAGGCCGTGCAGCCCCTCAAGCTCGGCTGGGTGGCCTCCAACATCTTCACCGAGCCGGAGGTCGCCTCCGTCGGCGTCACCCAGTCCATGGTCGACTCCGGCGAGGTCAACGCCCGCACGGTCATGCTGCCGCTGTTCAGCAACGCGCGCGCCAAGATGCAGGGCTTCCAGGATGGGTTCGTCAAGCTGTTCTGCCGGCCGTCCACCAGCATCGTGCTCGGCGGCGTGATCGTCGCACCGCGCGCCAGCGAGCTGATCCTGGGCGTGTCGATGGCCGTCCAGCAGCACCTGACCGTCGACCAGCTCGCGCACACCTTCGCGGTCTACCCGTCGCTGTCGGGCAGCATCACCGAGGCGGCGCGCCGCCTGATGGCCGAGCACGCCTTCTAGCCCTTCCGGCCGCCGCCGTTCGGGCGCGGTCAGGGGCCGGGCAGGCCGTGCCGGTGCAGCCGGGAGCGGCGCAGGTCCTCCGCGCCGATCACCACGGTCAACGTGCTGGCGGCCAGCGCCAGCAGCCCGGCCGCCGCGCCGATCCACCACGTGCCGGGCAGCAGCGTGAACAGCAGGCAGACCGGGACCATCAGCGCCGCGTGGCGGCGCAGCATGCGGCCGCGCCAGCCCGCGTCGGTGAGGTCGTGCCGCACCCACTCGCGGTTCTCCGGCGGCAGCCGGAACCCCAGCACGTAGCGGACGCGCCGCAGCGGCCCCGGATCTCCCGGCAACCGCGTCATCGTCCTGCCCTCCCCCCCCCGCGACCCGTGTGAAAACGCGCGCCGGGCGCGTCCCCGAGGGAACGCGCCCGGACGGTGCCGCATCGACCGCGAAGGGAGGCGGCGGGGGGATCAGAAGCCTCCGCCGAAGTCGCCTCCGCCTCCGAAGTCGCCGCCGCCGAAGTCCCAGCCGCCGCCGATGTCACCGGCGTCACCGCCGAAACCGCCGCCGACGTCGGCGCCGGCGAAGCCGCCCCCGAAGCCGCCGGACATCATCGAGCCCAGCATGGTGCCGATCATCATGCCGCTGAGCAGGTCCATGCCGCCGTAGGAGGCGTAGTAGCCGCCCGCGTAGGGGGCGTAGGCCGGCCCGGCGTCCCAGTAGGGGCGGCGCCCGTCGCCGTAGGGCACCATGCGCACGTCGGGCATCTCGCCGTTCAGCACCCGCTGCGCGTCGGCCGCGCACGCCGGGACGGACCGGGCGACCCCGCCGGGCGGCGCCCAGGTGACGTCCTTCACCGACGGCCCGTGCTGCGGGTTGAAGAAGCACGGCGCGCGCCGTTCGGGCACCGGCTCGCCCGCCAGCCGCGCCCGCACCGCCGTCATGTGGTAGCGGCCGTCCTCCAGCGCCTCGGTGACGGCGTGCATGTCCTCCGGACGGGCGGCCCGCTCGGTGGCGGCCTTGGCCCGGTCGTAGGAGTTCATGGCCTTCTCGTAGTCCTCGCGCGCGGCGGGGTCGAGATCGGGGTCCATGACGTTGAGGTCCAGGCGGGCGATGTCCTCGCCGAGCAGCGTGACGTCCTCCGCCACGCCCCGCTTGAGCTCGGCCATCTCGCGGGCCTGCCGCTCGCGGCGCCGCCTGCGGGCGACCAGCAGCGCGCCCGACGCCCCGGCCACCACGAAGATCAGCAGCCCCAGCGTCACGAACGCGCCGATCATGCTGGACCGGGCCTTCTCGTCGGCCTTGGTCTCGGCCAGGTCGGCGAACCCGATCAGCCGCGTCTTGATGTCGCCGCCGGCGGTCCGGGCGATCAGCTGGTTGATCTCCTGGCCGGACAGCTCCTTGGAGATCGCCATCATCTTGCCGTCGGCGGTGATGGCGACGTACGTCTTGCCCTCGCCGACGCGCTGGGCGACCGCCTCCAGCATC
Organism: Actinomadura keratinilytica; assembly: GCF_039539665.1. Taxonomy (NCBI): domain Bacteria; kingdom Bacillati; phylum Actinomycetota; class Actinomycetes; order Streptosporangiales; family Thermomonosporaceae; genus Actinomadura; species Actinomadura keratinilytica. The sequence goes on along the minus strand of NZ_BAABDO010000055.1, from coordinate 12,912 downwards.
GGGCCGAGCCGGCTCTTGCCCACGCCGCTCTGCACGACGACGGCGCGCACGTCGGCGTCCTGCCGGTGGTCGAGGGCGGCGCGGATGGCGGCCTGGTCGGCCTCCGGCACCGCCGCGCGGGCGTCGGTGGTCACGTAAAGGCGGGACCCGGTGAGCCCGTTGGCGATCTGCGAGACGTCGTCCGCCTGGGCGGGGACGGCGAAACCGAACAGCAGCAGGAACACCGCGGCGGCCACGGTCGCGAGGGCGCCGCGCCGGACGCCTCGCCCCCGGCCCGCGGTCCCTCGCCGAAGCTGCGAAGTCATGATGACAGTGTGCCTCCTCACGTCACCTTGTACGACGAGCGGGCGGCGCGCTCCGTTCCGTGTCGGGTAGGCGATTCGCCGCGATCATCCCGAAGTCGTGCGTCGGTGTGCCCTGGAGGCAATACCCGGTGAGGAAGCGCGACACCCCCGCCGGGGCGGGGGTGTCCATCGTGCTCCGCGGACGCTCAGGCGCCGTCGGCCGGTCAGGCGTCCTTGATCTCGCAGATCACCGCGCCGGACGGGACCGTCGCGCCCACCTCGGCGGACAGCCCGGACACCGTGCCCGCCTTGTGCGCGGTCAGCGGCTGCTCCATCTTCATGGCCTCCAGCACCACGATGGCGTCCCCGGCCGCGACGGTCGCCCCCTCCTCGGCGACGATCTTGACGATGGTGCCCTGCATGGGGCTGACCAGGGCGTCCCCGGACGCCTGGGCCGCCCCGCCCTTCTTGCCGCCGCGCCGGCGCGCGGGAGCGGCGCCCGCGGCGGCGGTGCCGGACGCCGCGGCGCCCAGCCCGGCGGGCAGCACGACCTCCAGCCGCTTGCCGCCGACCTCGACCGTCACCCGCTCGCGTTCGCCCGCCTCGGCGGCCTCGGGCGCCCCGTCGTAGGGCGCGATCCGGTTGTCGAACTCGGTCTCGATCCACCGGGTGTGCACGGTGAACGCCCGGTCGTCCTCCGCGGGGACGAACGCGGGGTCGTCCAGCACCGCCCGGTGGAAGGGCAGCACGGTCGGCATGCCCGCGACCTCGAACTCCGCCAGCGCCCGCCGGGCCCGCTCCACCGCCTGCCGCCGCGTCGCGCCGGTCACGATCAGCTTGGCGACGAGGGAGTCGAACGCCTGCGGCACCGTCTGGCCCTCGACGTAGCCGGAGTCCAGCCGCACGCCCGGACCGGACGGCGGACGCCAGGTCGTCAGCGTGCCGACGGCGGGCAGGAAGTTGCGGCCCGGGTCCTCGGCGTTGATCCGGAACTCGATCGAGTGGCCGCGCAGCGGCGGGTCGTCGTAGCCCAGCTCCTCGCCGGCGGCGATGCGGAACATCTCCCGCACCAGGTCGATGCCGGCCACCTCCTCGGTGACCGGGTGCTCCACCTGCAGCCGGGTGTTGACCTCCAGGAACGAGATCGTGCCGTCCTGGCCGACCAGGAACTCGCACGTCCCGGCGCCCACGTACCCGGCCTCCTTCAGGATGGCCTTGGACGAGCTGTACAGCACCCGCACCTGCTCGTCGGTCAGGAACGGCGCGGGCGCCTCCTCGACCAGCTTCTGGTGGCGGCGCTGCAGCGAGCAGTCGCGGGTGGACACGACCACCACGTTGCCGTGCCGGTCGGCCAGGCACTGCGTCTCGACGTGCCGGGGCCGGTCGAGGTAGCGCTCGACGAAGCACTCGCCGCGGCCGAAGGCGGACACCGCCTCGCGCACCGCCGACTCGTACAGCTCGGGGACCTCCTCCAGCGTGCGCGCCACCTTCAGGCCGCGCCCGCCGCCGCCGTACGCGGCCTTGATCGCGATCGGCAGCCCGTGCTCGCGCGCGAACGCCACCACCTCGTCGGCGCCCGAGACCGGGTCCTTGGTGCCCGCCACCAGCGGCGCGCCGACCTTCTGCGCGATGTGCCGGGCCTGCACCTTGTCGCCGAGCGCGGTGATCGCGGCCGGCGGCGGGCCGATCCAGGTCAGCCCGGCGGCCTCCACGGCGGCGGCGAACTCGGCGTTCTCGGCCAGGAACCCGTAGCCGGGATGCACCGCGTCCGCGCCCGCCATGTCGGCGATCTTCAGGATCTTCTCGAAGTCCAGGTAGCTGTCGGCGGCGGTCTGCCCGCCCAGGGCGTACGCCTCGTCGGCCACCCGAACGTGCAGCGCGTCCAGATCCGGCTCGGCGTACACCGCCACACTGGCCAGACCGGCGTCACGACAGGCGCGGGCGATGCGGACCGCGATCTCGCCGCGGTTGGCGATCAGGACCTTGCGCACGTTGGGTCTCCTCCCTCAACCAACGCACGCAGTCTAGATAATCACTGTCGGCCGACTTCGTAAGGCCCTCCTTATAACGGGCCCCGCGCCTGTCCGGATCGGGACGCCGCGGCCGCGTCCCGCCCGGCGTGTTCACCTCGTGCGGCGGCGGTTCGACCGTTCCACTTCTCGAGGACCCGGCCGCGACCAGGGACGCCGCGCTGACTGCCGCGGCGACCAGCGGAAATACGTGCGATCCGGCCGCCCGACCGCGCGGTCGGCGACCCCGCGGACCGTGTGACGAACTTGACATTCCCGTCCCGGTCCCCGACACGACCTGCCGATATCCGGCCGGATCCGGCGACTTTCCGATTGCGCAGTTGGACGGCCGCCGCCCGGCCCGGCGGAACGAGCATGCGACGGGGGCCTGCTCACCGAGGAGGGAATGCGCGGTTCAGGGGTCCTGCGCCGCCCTCCACGACTGACCGCCGGGCCACATGCGAGTGACTCCCGGGCCCGCCGCACGGGGTGTATCTTTGCTCTGTTTTCGGCTGGTTCCCAGGGAGACTGATGGTTCGCCGTCTGGGTCTTGCGACGGCCGTGCTGGCCGCGTGCGTGACGCTGCCCTCGTCCGCCGTCGTCGACGACCGCCCGTTCGTGGACGCCGACATCACGCACCAGCTCACCGTCGCCGCCCGCGCGATGCTCGAGTACCGCACGGAGGCCCTCGTGCAGAGCGCACGCCCGGAGGAGGTGCCCACCGAGGTGCTGGGCGTGCGGATCTCCCCGGACATCGCCCGCCAGCAGCACCGGGCCGCCCGCGAGCTGCAGAACCGCAGCCGCGCCCCGGTCGAGGGCGGCCCCCCGTACACCGGCGCCCGCACCCGCCTGGAACCCGAGCGCGCCGTCCGCACCGGCGACCGCATCACCCTGGACGCCACCGAGCACACCGAGGTCCGCTACGACACGGGCAAGGTCACCCAGTCGGTGCGCCGCCGCTTCGACTTCACCGTCGACGGCCCCCAGTTCACCCTCGTCGCCGAACACGTCCGCGACCCGGACGCCCGCCCCCTCAACGACCCCCGCCCCGAACACTGACCCTCACTCCCGCATCCGGTCGGCGGCCTCCTGGCACGCCTGCGCGGCCCGGGTGAAGCAGTCGGACAGGACGTCGAGCTGCTCGGGCGAGCACCCGGTGAGGATCTCCCCGATCCGCTCCCGCGCGGGCGCCACGACCTCGTCCAACCCGGCGGGCCTGCCGATCGGCTCGACGAGCACCTTGCGCCGACCACCCGGCCGCCCCGCCCGCCTTCATGGCGATACCGCCTGATTGCGCGCCGCCGAAGCCGCCTTCCAGGGCGTCGTCGGACGCCGACGCCTCGGTGCGGTTGGCGACCGTTCGGGGTGAACGGGCGTTGGGCGGGGTATTCCAGGCGAGGAGGTGATCTAGGCGAAGGGGCTAGGTGCGGCGATCGCTTGACGGGGCCGTTGCGGCGGCCGGAGGGCGGGGTGCCCGTGCGGCGGCATGTCGGTCACCAGGGCGAACGTGTGGGGCGCCTCGTCGCGGGGCGCCGCCCGGCATGGACGGCGTTCGCCAATCGATCAACGCAACGGTGTGCTTTGCGGCGAAATGGACGCGGGTAACTGCGTGGGCGGAAATGACGCCGCGGCGGTCGCATACGTCGCGTGGACGGTCGCCCGCGGATTTCTTGACGCTTAGTCATCCATCGCGTCATGACATCGCGCTGCGTAGTCGGTCAGTGGTCGACGTGGGCGTGCAGCAGGGCAATCGGTGGCCGCAACCGGCCATGCGGGTGCGGTGGGAATGCGGTGGAACATGCCTCCAGATCGATGTACGGGTGGCTTCCTGTGATACTTGAGTCGTAAACTGTCGACGCTCTCGCAATTCGGGGTAAGCGACGAAAGGGGTCGGGCATGAGCGACAAGCGGGGCGCGAGCATCGGAGCCCTCGAAGAGCTTTCCCGGATGTTCAGCAAGCACTCCCGGAACCTCGACGCCCTGATCAAGGACCTCAACAGCCGCACGGTGAGCAGCACGGAGATCTGGTGGGGCCCCGGCGCCGACCGTTTCCGCAGCGCGTGGGCCGAGGCCAAGGCCGCGTTCGACAAGATGGCCATCGCGCTCGAGCAGGGCAGCCAGGACATCAAGCGCTCCCAGCAGAACATCGAGGCCGCCACGCGCTGACCGCGCCCCAAGGACGCGCGGGCCCCGGCCCAACCCCCCGAGGCCGGGGCCCGCGCCATGCCTGTGCACGAAGACGTCCGCGCTTGGAGTCCGTGCCCGACCCGAGATCCCGATGCGGCCGGCTTGAGCCGCACGGCTGCGGGCGTCACGCGCGGCGGCGGGGCACAAGGGCTTCGGGACGGCTGTCGGTGGGCGGGGCCGGGCTTGGCCGCGGAGGTGCGGGTCAGCGGTCGTCGCCGGTCAAGGGGGGTGGCAGGGCCACCTGGATCTGGGTGGTGACGCCGGTGGCGACGAACAGGCCGCGGCCGGTGGGGCCGCCCAGCGGCGCGTTGCGGGGGAGGCGCAGGCCGAACAGCTCGCCGCTGTCAGGGGAGTCCACCGACAGCAGGACGCCGGAGCGGGAGCGGCGGGTGTCGGAGAGGAAGCCGCGGTAGCCGCGACCCAGATCCTCGGTGGTGCCGCCGATGACGACGGCGTGCTCGCCGTCGCGGGCGGTGCGCAGGACGCCGCACAGGGCGTCGTCGAGGTCCGTTTCGTCGAGCAGTTCGGCGTCGTCCACGACGACGACGTAGCGGTGCTCCTCGCCGATGGTCTCGGCGAGGTCGTCGGAGTCGGCGTCGGCCGACAGGACGCCGAGGACGCCCGGGCGGCCCGCCAGCTGCCGCAGGGGCGAGCGGCGGGGGGTGATGAGCACGACCGGGGTGAGGCCGCCGCCCACCGACGGGTCCAGCAGCGAGTGGACGATCGTCCGCAGGGTGGTGGAGCGGCCGGAGCGCGGCGGGCCCGCCACGACGAAGCCGGGGCCCTCGTTGAGCAGGTCGATGCCGACGGGGGAGAGCGTGTCGCCGCCCACGCCGACCAGGGCCCACAGCGGGGACGGCGCCAGGAACTCGGGGTCGAGGGCCATCGCCTCGCGGTAGGTGACGCGGACGGGCAGCTCGTCCACGTGGATGGGGCGCTGCTTGCGGGGCAGCCGGCCGTAGCGGGTGACGCAGGCGCGTGCGATGTCCTGGAGCGCGGCCACCTGGGCGGTGCCGGACGGGTCGTCGCCGAGCAGGCCGATCTGCGACTCGCGCGGGGGCAGGCCGGGGCCGGTGACCTCCAGGGCGCGGCCGGGCGGCATGGCGGCGGGGATCTGCCTGTCCTGCAGGCCCGCGTAGCCGTAGTCGTTGGGGTCGGCCATGCGCAGGACCAGGCGGCGGTCGAAGACGGTGGAGACCTGGCCGGACAGCCCGGAGCGGTCCCCGGTGAACACCGCGCGCAGGCCGACCGAGGCGCCCTCGCGCAGCAGGCGGATCAGGGCGTCCACCAGGCGGCCGTAGTCGTAGTGCTCGAACGCGGCGACGAACCCCTCCCAGCGGTCCAGCAGGAGCAGCATCCAGGGCAGGCGGTCGGTGGGGGCCACGGCGGCGCGCTGCTCGGACAGGGACGCGAAGCCCGCCTCGGCCAGCAGTTGCTGGCGGCGGGACACCTCCGCGGAGAGCGCGGCGATGAGGCGTTCGACGCGGTCGAGCTGGTCGCGGCTCACCACGGCCCCGCAGTGCGGCAGCGAGACGAGCGGGAGCAGCGCGTTGGCGCCGCAGTCGATGGCGTACAGGTGCGCGTCGTAGGGGGAGCACGCCCCGGCCAGGGAGCCCGCGATGGTGCGCAGCGCGGTGGACCGGCCCGACTGGGCGGACCCGGCGATGTACAGGTGGCCGCCGGACGTCAGGTCGAGGGTGAGCGCCTCGCGCGACTGGACGGCGGGCAGGTCGGTGATGCCGAACGGGAGCGGCGGCACGTCCACCACGGAGCCGCCGGCGGCCGTACGGGGCGTGAGCTTGACCCTGTCCGGCAGCGGGTTCAGCCAGGGCGACGGCTGCCGGTCGATACCGGCGCGGCGCGCGGCCTCGTCCACGGCCTCGACGAGTACGGCCAGGTCCGTGACGCCGGGTGCGTCGTCCAGGGCCTCGCGGGGCGCGGGCAGGGGGCGGCCCAGCCCCTGCCAGGGGAGCGGCACGACGGCCGGGGCGGACGCGGTGACGCTCCCGGGGCGGCGGCCCCCGACGCGGGCGGTCTGCACCGGGTACGGCTCGGACGCGCCCGAGCGCACATAGCAGCGCCCGGGGATCGACTTGGGGATGTTGGCCGCGTCGGGGGCGTCCAGCACATCGGTGGACTCGTCCGGGTCGGTGACCCGCAGCGCTATGCGCAGGTTGGTGTTGGCGCGGATGTCGGCCGTGACGACCCCCGCGGGACGCTGCGTGGCCAGGATCAGGTGCACGCCCAGGGAACGCCCCCTGCGCCCGATATCGACCAGGCCCGCCACGAAGTCGGGCAGTTCCGTCACCATCGCGGCGAACTCGTCGATGACCAGGACGAGCCGGGGCAGCGTGCCGCCGCCGCCCTCGTGGTAGTCGTCGATGTCCTTGGCCCCGGCGCGCAGCAGGATCTCCTCGCGGCGGCGCAGCTCCGCCGACAGCGACTCGAGCGCGCGCTCGGTGGCGTGCCCGTCCAGGTCCGTGACCATGCCGACGGTGTGGGGGAGCCGGGCGCAGTCCTTGAACGCGGCCCCGCCCTTGTAGTCGATGAGCACGAACGTCATCTCGTCCGGGCGGTTGGCCACCGCCAGGGACGCGATGAGCGTCTGCAGAAGCTCCGACTTGCCCGCACCCGTGGTTCCGGCGATCAGCCCATGGGGGCCGTCCGTGCGCAGGTCGAGTTCGAACGGCCCGTCCGGGCCGATGCCTATGGGCACGCGCGTGGTGCGGCCGCCGGTGCGGTACCAGGCTTCCAGCACGTGCTTGGCGGACGGGTCCGGCATGTCGAGCAGGTCCAGCAGCCGGGCCGAGGCGGGGATGGCGTCTTCGGCGTCCTCGCGCGACACGTCCCGCACGGGGGCGAGCGCGCGCCCGACGCGGTCGGCCCATGCCGCGGACACCTGGTCCGCCAGGACGGGGCCGAGCGCGTCCAGCCCTTGGCCGCGCAGCCGCAGGGTGTGGGGCCCCTCCCAGGCCGCAACGGCGGTGCACTCCTCCGGCAGCAGCCGCTCCTCGTCGTCCACGCAGATCGCGTACAGGCCGTACTCGGCGCCGCGGGACAGCAGCATCGGCATGCCGGGGACGCGGCGCAGCGCCCGCGCCCCGTCCAGCACGACGAGGATGTTGTACGGGACGGCGTCGCCGGGCGGCCGCTCCTGGCCGAAGAACGAGGACGACGCCTGCGCGGCGCGGCGGCGTTCGGTGACGCGGATGGCCAGCTCGGTGACGCGGTGCGCCACCGACTCGGGGTCGCTGCCCACCAGCGCCACGCACTCCTCGCCCTCGCGCGGCGCGCAGTGCGGCAGCCAGCGCACCCAGTTCCAGTTCTCCGCGGCGCGTTCCTCGTCGTCGGCGCACAGCACGACGATGGCCAGGTCGCGGGGGCTGTGCAGGGCGGCGGCCTGCGCCACCAGCCAGCGCGCCAGGCCGCGGGTGGCCGTCCGCGGGCCGGTCAGGCCGATCACGCCGAGGTCGGGCAGCGGCAGCGCCACCGGCACCAGCCGCGCCTCCGGGACGTCGATGCCGTCGGTGTCGCCGACCAGCTCCACGCGGGCGGGCAGGTCCGCCAGGCCGACGCGCAGGTGCAGCGTGTCGGCGTCGGTGACGCGCCGCTCCCACAGGCGGCGGCGCGGACCGGTCGCGGTGAGCAGCACCTCGGCCGGGTCGGGGTGCAGGGCGCGGCGCTCCTCCTGGTCGGCGCGGCACAGCCGGTCCAGCTCGCCGTCGAACTCGGCGGCCTTGCGGTGGTACTCGCGCAGCGCCTTCTTGTACGACTTGCGGCCGTGCATGCGGTCGCCGATCCACTCGCCGACCGTCATCACCGGCCAGGCCAGCGCGAACAGCGCCCACCACCACTGGCCCAGCGCCACCGCCATGACCAGCCCGAACGCCGAGAACAGCAGCGCGCCGAACAGCCGCAGCCGCTCGCGCGGGTTGCGTTCGGGACGCTTGGGCACCTCCAGCCGCCGGGGCGGCCGGGCCGGGTGCAGGCGGGGCGGGCGGTTGAACGCCAGCCCGCCTTCGGGCATCCGCTCCAGGTGGGTGTCGGGCGCGGCGGCCGGGGCGAGCGACAGCACGGTGGCGCCGACGGCCAGCAGCGCGCCGGGCTCCCACACCGCGGGTTCGCCGTCCCGGTCGAGCGGCGCGCCGTCCAGCACCGCGGTCGCCGACGCGGCCACCCGGACGGTCTCGCGGTCGACGGTCACCCGCAGCGCGACGGCGGGCACGGCGGGGTCGTCCACGCGGACGTCCACATCGTCGCCGGAGCCCAGGGTCGCCGCGCCCGGCCCGAGCCGGTGCACCGAGCCCGCGGCGGGCCCGCCCACCACGCGGACCTCCACCGTGCCGGTCGGCTCGGCCAGCACGGTCGCGGCGGCCGTGCGCTGCTCGACGGCCACGACGGCGCCCTCGCGCAGCTCCCGCACGGCCTGCGCCTTGGGGTCGAGCATGCGGCCGTCCAGCCACAGCGCGTGCCGGGCGCCGCTCCCCGCCGCCGCGCCCGCCGCCGGAACGCCCGCCGCCGGAACGGTCGGCGGCGCGCCGGCCGCGGCACGGGCGGCTTTGGAAAATCGCGGCACCATGGGAATCGGCCGCTCATTCGCCGTCGTATCGGCGTCCAGGGCCGTGGAAAGGGAACGGGCGACGCTTTCGACCGTCGCGTCCGAATCGACGTCGACGATCACGTCGCGGGAGCCCCGGCCGGTCAGCGCCGTGAACGAGATCCGCATACAGAGCCCCTCCGTCGTGCCCCGCCGCCGGTCAGAGATTACCCACCCGCGTTCCGCCGGGTTTCGGCGGCCGCGCGGTGGCGCCGGATCCCAGGATGCGCCATTTCGCCCGGCCCGACCTGCGGTTTCCCGAATGCAGTCAGCGATCTCTGCAACTTCGTGTAAGCGCCGGAGTGGCCGGAGAATCGGCTGGTCACCACGGTGCGTGCGGTTACGGTGCGGCTTCACCTAGCAGAATCCATTGACGTGACCTCGCCGGTCCCGCAAGCATGGATCGCTCGGGCATGCCGTGCCGAGCGATCCGCCAGGGCGAGTGCGGCGGACTCCATGCGCATGACGGGGCACCGAATCGCGGGCGGGGCCCGAGGGGGCGGGCGCCCGCCGGGGCGGGAAGGAGCACGTGGCGAGTGCGATGAAGAGCAACCAGTCGGCCGTCGCGAGCGGGACGACCGGCGCCGGCGCGGCGGCCGGGCTCGGCCGGTCCGGGCTCGGCGCGTCCGGCGGGCAGCGGCTTCCGTCCGCGCCGCGCGAGCGCAAGCCCGCGCTGGCCGCCCTGGCCGTGCTCCTGATCCTCGGCGGTGCGCTGACCAGCGCGTATCTGGTGATGGCCAGCGGCCAGCGGGTGTCGGCCATCCGGATCGCCCAGCCGGTCGCGGCCGGGCAGCGCATCCCGATCGGCGCGCTGGAGGAGGTGCAGATCGGCGACACCGGCGTGGCGTACATCGCCTGGTCCGAGCGGGCGCGGGTGACGCAGGCGTACGCGGCCGTGCCGCTGGTCAAGGGCGCGCTGCTCACCAACGAGATGGTCAGCCGGGGCGACGACGCCGCGCGGGGCCGCGTGGTGGTGGGGCTGGCGCTCAAACCCGGCCAGTTCCCCGCCCGGGGCCTGGAGAGCGGCAAGCGCGTGGCGCTGTACGCGGTCGGCGGCGGCAACGGCGGGCCGCGCGCGGGCACGGTGCTGTCCACCGACGCGATCGTCCTCGGCGTGGGCGGCGGCGCCTCCGACCGGCTGCGCGACGACCTGACGTCGGTGGACGTGGCGGTCGCGCCGGGCGAGGCCGCGCTGGTCACCCAGGCCGCGTCGGCGGGCACCGTCGCCGTGGGCCTCGTCCCGGACGGCACGCAGGTCGGGTCCGCTCCGGCGGCCGCACCCGAGCGCACCGCCCAGTCCTCGCCGAGCACGGCAGGCTCCGACGGCGGGCAGAGCCCGCTGCCCGATTCGACCGGCGGCCGGCAGGGCGGGCAGCAGTCCAGTGGCCAGCAGTCGGGCGGGCAGCAGCGGTCGTCCGGCACGGGCGGGAACTGACCGTGGCACTCATCGCGCTCGCGGCCGACAAGGGGGCGCCGGGGGTCACCACCTCCGCCGTCGCCCTCGGCGCCGTGTGGCCCCGGCCGGTGCTCGTCGCCGAATGCGACCAGGCCGGCGGCGACCTGGTGTACCGGCTGCCCGCGGCGTCCGGCGACGGCGACGACTCCCGCACCGGCATGCTCAACCCGTCGCGCGGCCTGCTCAGCCTGGCCGCCACCGCCCGCCGCGGCCTGCGCCCCGACCAGATCGCCGAGCACTGCCAGCGGCTGGTCGGCGGCCTGGACGTGCTGGTCGGCATCACCAACGCCGAGCAGGCCCAGGGCATGACCTGGCTGTGGGGCCCGCTGGCCCGGGCGTTCGCCGGGCTCGCCCCCGTCGACGTGCTCGCCGACTGCGGACGGCTCGGCGCCGGCACCCCGCTGCTGGATTTGATCCGCGCGTCCGACATGCTCGTGCTGTTCACCCGCGCCACCCTCGAACAGGTCGCCCACCTGCGCGAACGCATCGCCGCGCTGGCGGGCGAGCTGCGCGGCGGCCCGCCGATCGGCGTCGTCGTGCTGGCCGACCCGCGCGACTTCCGCGCCTCCATCGCCGAGGTCGACCGGATCGTCACCAGCGCCCACCGGCGGCTGCGCGCCGAGGCGGCCACGGGCGGCGGCCCGCCGCCCCCGCCGGTGTCGGTGCTGGGCGGTCTCGCGCTCGACCCCAAGGGCGCCGAACTGCTGGCGGGCCGGTGGGGCGGACGGCTCGGCCGGTCCCTGCTGATCCGCTCGGCCCGCGAGATCGCCGGCACGCTCGCCGCCCGCGTCGCCGCGCCGGGCCCCGACGCCCCCTACGCCCCCGGCCCCGCGGGAGCCGCCCAGCCGGTCCCGCCCGGCGGCCGGGGCCCGGCGGCCCCGATCGACCCGCAGCTGCAGGAGGGGAGGCTCTAGGTGGATCACGCACTGGTCAAACGGCTGCGCCAGGAAGTGGGCGACCGGCTCGCCCAGCAGCGCCGGCTCGACGCGGCCGCCGGGCTGCCCCCCATGTCCGGCGAGGACGAGCGGCAGTTCGCACGGGCGCTGATCGGCCAGGTGCTGGAGGAGTACGCCCGCGGCGAGATCACCGCGGGCCGCCGTCCGCCCAACGCCGAAGAGGAGGAGGCGCTGGCGGCGGGCGTGCACGCCGCGCTGTTCGGCGTCGGCCGCCTGCAGCCGCTGCTGGAGGACCCCGAGATCGAGAACATCGACATCAACGGCTGCGACCGGGTGTTCATCGGGTACGCCGACGGCCGCGAGGTCATGGGCGAGCCGGTGGCCGAGTCCGACGAGGAACTGATCGAGCTGATCCAGATCCTGGCCGCCTACAGCGGCCTGTCGTCGCGCCCGTTCGACACCGCCAACCCGCAGCTGGACCTGCGGCTGCCCGACGGTTCGCGGCTGTCGGCGGTGATGGACGTCACGGTGCGGCCCGCGCTGTCGATCCGCCGCGCCCGCCTCGCCAAGGTGTTCCTGTCCGACCTGGTCGGCAACGGCACGCTCAGCGAGGAGCTGGCCCGGTTCTTCAGCGCCGCCGTGGCCGCCCGCAAGAACATCATGATCGCCGGGGCGACCAACGCGGGCAAGACCACGCTGCTGCGCGCCCTGGCCAACGAGATCCCGCCGCACGAGCGGCTCATCACCGTCGAACGCGCCCTGGAGCTCGGCCTGGACGCCTTCCCCGAGCTGCACCCCAACGTCGTGGCGTTCGAGCAGCGGCTGCCCAACTCCGAGGGGCAGGGCGCGATCTCCATGGCCGAGCTGGTGCGCCGGTCGCTGCGCATGAACCCCTCGCGCGTCATCGTCGGCGAGGTGCTCGGCGACGAGATCGTCACCATGCTGAACGCGATGACGCAGGGCAACGACGGGTCGCTGTCGACCATCCATGCCAACTCCTCGATGGAGGTCTTCAACCGCATCGCCACCTACGCCATCCAGGCCGAGGAGCGCCTGCCGGTGGAGGCCACCCACATGCTGATCGCGGGCGCCATCGACTTCGTGGTGTTCATCGAGAAGCGCAACGACTACGCCAACGGCGGGCGGCTGCGCCGGTTCGTCTCCAGCGTCCGCGAGGTCACCGGCGTCGACCAGCGGGTGCTGTCGTCGGAGGTGTTCGCGCTGGGCCCCGACGGCGTCGCCGTGCCCGCCGCCCCCATCGCCTGCGCCGACGAGCTGGCCCGGCACGGCTACGACACCTCCCTGGGAGGCCAGTGGTGACCCCCGCGCCGAGGGGAGGTGGGTGAGGTGTACTCGCCGGACGTCCTGCTCGCCGTCCTCGCGGGCGCGGCGGTCGGCGGCGGGCTGCTGCTGCTCGTCGCCGCGATCCGCGGGCTGCCGGCCCGGCCGGGGCCGGCGCGCGGCAGGCGCCGCGAGGAACTGG
>NZ_BAABDO010000054.1:0-41359 GCF_039539665.1 Actinomadura keratinilytica | reverse complement strand
GACCGCGCAGGCCGCCGCCGCGCCCGCCGCGGTGCGGCCGGAGGCCGCCGCGCTGCGCGGCAAGACCGAGAAGATGAGCCGCACCCGGCAGACCATCGCCCGCCGCATGGTGGAGTCGCTGCAGGTCTCCGCGCAGCTCACCACCGTGGTCGAGGTCGACGTCACCAAGATCGCCCGGCTGCGGGAGCGGGCCAAGGACGACTTCCAGGCCCGCGAGGGCGTCAAGCTGTCGTTCCTGCCGTTCTTCGCGCTGGCGGCGGTCGAGGCGCTGAAGGCCCACCCCAAGCTCAACGCCGTCATCAACAGCGAGACCAACGAGGTCACCTACCACGACGTGGAGAACCTCGGCATCGCCGTGGACGTGCCCGAGCGCGGCCTGATGGTCCCGGTCATCCACAACGCCGGGCAGCTCAACCTGGCGGGCCTGGCCAAGCGCATCGCCGACCTGGCCGAGCGGACCCGCACCAACAAGCTCAGCCCGGACGAGGTGGCCGGCGGCACGTTCACGCTGACCAACACCGGCAGCCGCGGCGCGCTGTTCGACACCCCGATCCTCAACCAGCCGCAGGTCGGCATGCTGGGCACCGGCGCGGTCGTCAAGCGCCCGGCCGTCATCGACGACCCGAACCTGGGCGAGGTCATCGCGGTGCGGTCCATGGTCTACCTGGCCCTGACCTACGACCACCGCCTGATCGACGGCGCCGACGCCGCCCGCTTCCTCGGCACCGTCAAGCACCGCCTGGAGGAGGGCAACTTCGAGAACGAGGTGTGACCTCGGCGACCACATGGTGATCGAGGATCGGAACGAGTCCGCGCTCGGCCTCTGAGCCCTCGGAACCCCGCCGCTCCCCCGGGAGCGGCGGGGTTCCGCGCGTCCGGGGCGCCCCGGGTGCGGAGTCTTCACCAAGAAACACCAAAGTCGGTCACGTTCGCGTCAGCCGCCCGTAGCGTGACGGGTGAACCCGAGCACCCCCGCACGGCGACGGAGGCGAGACAGTGAGCACCGACGGCCAGCCCCACATCGTCGCGATCGGCGGCGGAAGCTTCGTGCCCGACGCCCGGTACGGGTACGAGCCGAGCCCGCTGCTGCGCTACGCCCTCGACCTGACCGGTCAGGACCGTCCCCGGGTCTGCTTCCTGACCACCGCCCTCGGCGACGGCGCCGAGTACGTCGCCCGCGGCTACGCCGCCTTCTCCCAGCTGGACGCCGAGGTCAGCCACCTGGTGCTGTTCCCCATGCCGAACCTGGCCGACATGCGCTCGCACCTGCTGTCGCAGGACCTGGTGTACGTGTTCGGCGGCAGCACCGCCAACCTGCTGGCGCTGTGGCGGCTGCACGGGCTCGACGACATGATGCGGGAGGCGTGGACGGAGGGCGTGGTGCTGTGCGGGCAGAGCGCGGGCGCGCTGTGCTGGCACACCGGCGGCACCACCGACTCGTTCGGGCCGAACCTGCGGCCGCTGGCCGACGGGCTGGGGCTGCTGCCGTACTCGTGCGGCGTCCACTACGACAGCGAACCGGAGCGCCGTCCCCTGCTGCACCAGCTCGTCGCCGAGGGGACCCTGGCGGAGGCGTACGCCGCCGACGAGAAGGTGGCCCTGCACTACGTGGGCACCGAGCTGGTCCAGGCGGTGTCCTACGGCAAGGACGCGGGCGCCTACCACGTCGTGCCGGACGGCTCCGGCTCGGTCGACGAGCGCCGCATCGAGCCCAGGCTGCTCGCCTCGTCATGACGACCCCGGGCATAAGCTGGGCGTCGTGACCGATCTGAAGGTAGACGTACGCGAGCCGGAGACCACGAGCGCTCCGGCCGCCGCGCGCGAACTGGTCGTCGTGCACGCCGGGTTCGGCGACGCGGCCGTCCCCTACGAGGCGGGCTGGGACCTGCAGCGCCGCACCCACGCGCTGCGGGCCGACGACCTCATCCCCGACACCGTCCTGCTGCTGGAGCACGAACCGGTCTACACGGCGGGCAAGCGGACCGAGCCGCTGGACCGGCCGATCGGCGACCCCGGCGCCCCGGTCGTGGACGTCGACCGCGGCGGGAAGATCACCTGGCACGGTCCAGGGCAGCTCACCGGCTACCCCATCGTCCGGCTGCCGGACCCGGTGGACGTGGTCGGCTACGTGCGGCTGCTGGAGAAGATGATGATGGCGGTCTGCACCGAGCTCGGCCTGGAGACCGTCACCGTGGAGGGCCGCAGCGGGCTGTGGGTGCCCGGCACCCCCGACCGCAAGATCGGCTCCATCGGGATCCGGGTGGCGCGCGGGGTCACCATGCACGGCTTCATGCTGAACTGCGACTGCGACATGTCGTGGTTCGACCGCATCGTCCCGTGCGGGATCCGCGACGTCGGCTCCACCTCGCTGACCCTGGAGCTGGGCCGCACCGTCACCGTCGCCGAGATCACGCCCCTGGTGGAGCGGCACCTGGCCGACGTGCTGGGCGCCTCCGGCGTCCTGCACCGCACCACCGCCCAGCTGCTCGACGCCTGACGCCGTCGCCGTACCGGCCGGGTCGGCGGCCCGGCCGGTCAGCCGGTCTGGGTCATCACCTTGTAGACGGCCTGCTCGTCGGCGGCGGCCTTGCCGAAGAACTCGGTGAGCCGCGCGTAGGCGGGCGCGAGCACCCGGTCGCGGTCGAGGGCGGCGGCGTCCTGCACCTCGGCGGCGGCCATGGCGTCGGGGTCGAACCGGTCGGCGATCGTCTCGAACGGGGTGCCGGCCAGGTGCTCGGCGGCGGCCGCGACCCGTTCGGGCGCCAGGTAGATGACGTCCATGCCCAGCTCGTCGGCGCCGTCCTCGGTGAGCAGGCGGCCGCCGCACACCACGTCGGCGGCGGGGGCGCGGCCCTCCCAGGCGTCCCCGGTGAGCAGGTAGTGCAGCGCCTGCCAGGCGGCGCCGAGGTCGACGACGTGCTCGGCGGGCTGGCGGCGCCGCCAGTCGGCGATGCCGAACACCAGCCGGGCGATCCGCGCGGGGTCGGGCTCGCCCTCCAGCGTCGGGGGCACCCTCAGGTACGTCATGGCCAGTCCCACGGTGGTTCCTCCGTACGGGGTCGAGACGGCGACAGGGTGTCACCTTAGAGAGAACCGCCGATACGGAGGGTGGAAACGCGGGAATCGGCCTGCCTGATTCGCCCCGTACGCAGTTTTCGATGGGGTGCACGTCACCACGCGGGGGCTGCACAGGGCGTCCGGTATGGGACGTACCCTGTGAGGGTGACGACGGTGACACCCGAGGGGCGCAGGCTCCTGCGCATCGAAGCCCGCAACAGCCAGACGCCGATCGAGCGCAAGCCCGAGTGGATCAAGACGCGGCTGAAGACCGGTCCGCAGTACCGCGAGCTGATGGGCCTGGTGAAGTCCGAGGGACTGCACACGGTGTGCCAGGAGGCGGGCTGCCCCAACATCTACGAGTGCTGGGAGGACCGGGAGGCCACCTTCCTCATCGGCGGCGACCAGTGCACCCGGCGCTGCGACTTCTGCCAGATCGACACCGGCAAGCCCGCCGAGTTCGACCGCGACGAGCCGCGCCGGGTGGCCGAGTCGGTCGCGCAGATGGGGCTGCGGTACGCCACCGTCACCGGCGTGGCCCGCGACGACCTGGAGGACGGCGGCGCCTGGCTGTACGCCGAGACCGTGCGCGCCATCCACGGCGCGGTGCCCGGCTGCGGCGTCGAGCTGCTGATCCCCGACTTCAACGGGCGCCCCGACCTGCTCGGCGAGGTGTTCGGCGCGCGTCCGGAGGTGCTAGCGCACAACGTGGAGACCGTGCCGCGCATCTTCAAGCGGATCCGTCCCGCGTTCCGGTACGAGCGGTCCCTGGACGTGCTCACCCAGGCCCGCGCGGCCGGGCTGGTCACCAAGTCGAACCTGATCCTGGGCATGGGCGAGACCCGCGAGGAGGTCTCCCAGGCGCTGCGCGACCTGCACGAGGCGGGCTGCGAGCTGGTCACCATCACCCAGTACCTGCGGCCCACCCCCCGGCACCACCCGGTGGAGCGGTGGGTCAAGCCCGAGGAGTTCGTCGAGCTGCGCGAGGAGGCCGAGGAGATCGGCTTCGCCGGGGTGATGTCCGGGCCGCTGGTGCGCTCCAGCTACCGCGCCGGGCGCCTGTACCGGCAGGCGATCGAGGCCCGCGAGTCCTGACGCCGGCCCGTCCGCGCACGCGCGCACGGCGGGCCCGCCCGCACCCGGCCGGCGGATATGCGCCGGTCGGGGAGATGTCGGGCGAGTGGTAGGACGGCACTATCCTTGTGGCCATGTCGAACAAGCCGACGGACGGGGCCCAGGAGCGTCCGGGCCGTTTCCAGCAGATCCGACTGGTCGCCCGGCTGCTCAAGCAGGCCGATCCCAAGGCCCTGCCGATCGTGTTCGCCTCCGCGCTCGGCACCCTGGTCGTCGTCATCCTGATCGGGGTGGTCGTCGGCAGCCTGTGGTTCTTCATCCCGCTGGCGCTGCTGTCCGCGGCCGCCGTCGGCATGATCGTGTTCGGTCAGCTGGCGCAGCGCGCGCAGTACAAGATGATCGCCGGGCAGCCGGGTGCGGCCGCGGCGATCCTCAAGAGCATGCGCGGCAACTGGACGGTCACCGAGGCCGTCGCCGGCAACCGCAACCTCGACATGGTGCACCGCGTGGTGGGCCGCCCCGGGGTGATCCTGGTGTCCGAGGGCCCGCCCAACCGGGTGCGGGCGCTGCTGGGGGCGGAGAAGAAGCGCATCGCGCGCGCCGCCCAGCAGGTGCCGATCTACGACGTGCAGGTCGGCGACGCCGAGGGCCAGATCCCCGTGGACAAGCTGCAGCGGCACCTGATGAAGCTGCCCCGCAACCTCACCAAGGGGCAGGTCGGCGAGCTGAACGACCGGCTGCGGGCGCTCCCCCGCGCCATGCAGATGCCCAAGGGCCCGATGCCGAAGGGCGTCCGGATGCCCAAGGGTCCCAAGCCCAAGATGCGCTGACCGCGCCCCCTGTACGACGTGCAAGAAAGCGCCCCCCGGCGGGGGGCGCTTTCTTCGTGTTCGTCCAGCGTGCAGGCCCGCATGTGTTCTGCAGGGCCGCGGGGCGCGCGTTCTGCACGGTCCGCCCCGCAGGTTTGCGATCCACAGGGTTTCGGCCTGCGGATTTCGAGTTAGAGGTTGACGACGATGGTGTTGGCGGCGCGGTCGTGCAGGCCGCGGTAGTCGCGGTCCCAGATCAGCGCGGGCACGACCGCCACCAGCAGGACGGCGCGGGCCAGCCCCCATACGGGTCCGACGGGACGGCCGTCCAGCCGCGCCACCCGGATGCCGCAGATCCGCTTGCCGATCGTGATGCCGAGCAGCCCGACCAGCACCCAGGACTGCACGCCGAACACCAGCAGCGTCGTCAGGCTGCGCTCCGGCGGCGACAGCTCGAACAGGCGCGCCAGGAAGCTGGCGACGAGCAGGGACAGCCCCCAGTCGATGAACAGGGCCAGCAGCCTGCGGCCGTACCCGGCGACGGCTCCGCCGCCCTGCTCGGGCAGCCCGAGCCGCTCGCCCGGGTAGCCGAGGTCCGCACCGGCCGAGCGGGCCCCGCCCAGCCACGTCTGCGTCCACCGCGCACCCGCGGCGGGCCGCTCCTTACCGCTGCTGCTCATGGCCCCTACGCTATCCGCTTCCCGCGGTGCGCCCCCATCGGCTCCCCGCGGCGAGGGGCCGCCGGACGCCCAGCGATGCTCACGAGACCAGTGAAACCGAGTGAAACGGCATGGACAACCCCAAAACCGCCACCCAACGTGAGCCGTAACACAGGCGAAACATATGGGACACGGTAGGGAAACGGCCTGGCCATAGCCTCCACTGGAGCCGAAAGCGCCCCAAGGAGGCTGGATGTTCAGCAGCGCCGAAGAGGTCCTGAGCTATATCGAACGCGAAGGCGTGCGTTTCGTCGACTGTCGATTCGTCGACCTGCCCGGGAAGATGCAGCACTTCACGTTCCCCGTGGAGAGCTTCGGCGAGAGCGTCTTCACCGAGGGGCTGATGTTCGACGGCTCGTCGGTCCGCGGTTTCCAGGAGATCCACGAGTCGGACATGCTGCTGCTGCCGGACCCGAGCACCGCCGTGCTCGACCCGTTCCGCCAGCACAAGACCCTCAACCTCAACTTCTTCGTCCACGACCCGCTGACCGGCGAGCCCTACAGCCGCGACCCGCGCAACGTGGCCAAGAAGGCGCAGGAGTACCTGCGCGGCACCGGCATCGCCGACACCGCGTTCTTCGGGCCGGAGGCCGAGTTCTACATCTTCGACGACGTCCGCTTCGAGACCAAGGAGAACGCGGGCTACTACTACCTCGACTCGGTCGAGGGCGCCTGGAACACCGGGCGCGAGGAGGCCGGCGGCAACCTCGGCGCCAAGCCCCCCTACAAGGGCGGCTACTTCCCGGTCCCCCCGATGGACCACTTCACCGACCTGCGCTCGGAGATGGTCTCCCAGCTGCTCGGCGTGGGCATCCACGTGGAGATGCAGCACCACGAGGTCGGCACCGCGGGCCAGGCCGAGATCGACTTCCGCTTCGACACGCTGCTGAAGACCGCCGACAACCTGCTGCTCTACAAGTACGTCGTCAAGAACGTGGCGCGCGCCGCGGGCAAGACGGTGACGTTCATGCCCAAGCCGATCTTCGGTGACAACGGGTCGGGCATGCACTGCCACCAGTCGCTGTGGAAGGACGGCTCGCCGCTGTTCTACGACGAGGTCGGCTACGCGGGCCTGTCGGACACCGCCCGCTACTACATCGGCGGCCTGCTCAAGCACGCCCCGGCGCTGCTGGCCTTCACCAACCCGACGGTGAACTCCTACCACCGCCTGGTGCCCGGCTTCGAGGCCCCGGTCAACCTGGTGTACTCGCAGCGCAACCGGTCGGCCTGCATCCGCATCCCGATCACCGGCTCCAACCCCAAGGCCAAGCGGGTCGAGTTCCGCGTGCCGGACCCGTCGTGCAACCCGTACCTGGCCTTCTCGGCGATGCTGATGGCGGGTCTGGACGGCATCAAGAACAAGATCGAGCCGGCCGAGCCGGTGGACAAGGATCTCTACGAGCTGCCGCCCGAGGAGGCCCGCGCCATCCCGCAGGTGCCCGGCTCGCTGGAGAAGGTCCTGGACGCCCTGGAGGCCGACCACGACTTCCTCCTGGAGGGCGGGGTGTTCACCCCCGACCTCATCGAGACCTGGATCTCCATGAAGCGCGAGTTCGAGATCGACCCGATCCGCCTGCGCCCCCACCCGCACGAGTTCGAGCTGTACTACGACGTCTGATCGCGGCGTCCGATCGGACGCCGCGGCACCCGGGGGCTGCCCGCGGGCATCGCCAGGGGCACGTCGGCAAGCGAGCGGCCGCCCGGCCGCCTGCCCTCTCCGGACAGGCGGCCGGGCGGCCTTTTCGCATGCCCGCGCGCTCGCCCACCGCAGCGGCGGCAGCACTGTGCGTGTCCACGGCGCTGACCGCGGCCGCGTCGCTCACCGGGTGACAGCTCTCTGGCCCGCGAGCGCCAAGCGTCTTCGGACGGCGACGGAAAGTGACCGCCCGACCTATTCTGGAGGCGTCACCGGCGGTCGGCCGCACGAGGCCGCGGCGGGGCGTCCGGGCAGCGCGTCCGGCGGGCGACCGCTCGCCCGTTCCGGCCGGCGCCGGCGGCCGTCCGGGCCGCCTGGGCGCGCCGGTGGCGTCCGGGCCCGAGCTTGGGAGGCGAGGATGGCCGCAGCACCCGCGGTGCAGGTGTACGGCGTGCCCCTGGACGGCTTCAGCGGGGCGGACGACGACGCCAAACTCAAGGCCGCCATGTCGTACGCGGCGGCGCAGACCAGGCCGCCGGCGATCGTGCTGGCCAACCGGGCGCACAAGTTCGACGGCGGCCCCTACCCGTACTACGACGGCTTCCGCCTGGTCGGGTCCCTCGGCACCCTTGAGCGCGAGTTCTCCTCCGCCGGGCCGCAGTGCGTGGCGACGGTCGGCGGCCGGGCGCTGTTCTCGGTGCCCTCCCGGGGCGTGAAGAACATGTTCGTCGCCGGCGTGCAGTTCCGCGCCGCGTCCGGCGGCGTGCACTTCCAGACGCCGGTCACCGACTTCGCCGGCGGCCCGATCATGCAGGACGCCGACTTCCGCGGCCTGGCCTGGGTGGGGTTCAAGACGGTGATGCACGCCCGGCACCTGCGGTGCGGCATCGAGCGGGTCTACGTCAACAACGGCACCGACACCCAGTTCAAGCTCGCCGGATCCGACAACTGCTACTTCGTCGAGGGCAAGTCGTTCATGTCGGCGCACGCGTTGAAGGCGTCGATGTTCTACCTCTGGTTCCCGCACATGTCCCGCACGCAGGTGGGCCCGCTGTACCTCACCCCCGAGGTCGCCACCGGGGTGCGCGTCGACGGGTCGTACGGGAACCTGGTGTTCACCGGCACCCTGTTCGACTGCACGGGCCGCACCGCGTCCACCGCCTGCCAGGGCGCCGCCGTCCTGATCACGGGCGGCAAGGGCATGGTGTTCCGCGACTGCTGGTTCTTCAACAACGCCGTCAACCCCGCCGCGACCGGCCGCAGCCCCCGCGACCGGGGCCAGGTGTTCATCCGCGGGTCGGCGAGCGAGATCCTGTTCGACGGCTGCCAGTTCAACGGCGGCGCCGCGCAGAAGATGTACACCCCGTCCGACACCCCCGCCATCTACGCCGCCACCGGCGTGACGCGGGTCAAGGTGGCCAATCCGCTCGCCCCCAACAACGGCGTCCGGCTGCTGCACCACCAGTCCGCCGGGATCATCACCACGTCCGGCGCGGACGGCTGGACCCTGAAGGTCGGGTGAGCCCGCCGCCGGGGGAACATCCGCGCCGCCGATCTCGTTGCGCCGACGGGCGGCCCGGCCGACCGGGCCGACGCGACGAGCACAAGGGGGTCAGATGGCCACGGTGAGGGTCCGGCGCACCGACGACGGTTTCGAGGCGGTCAACGACCGGGGGGCGCGGGTCGCCGTCGACGGCTCCGGGGAGACAGCGGGCGCGTTCACGCCCGTCGAGCTGCTGCTGGCCGCGCTGGGCGGCTGCGAGCTGGTCACCGTGGAGCCGCTGACCGCGGGGCGCGGGCACCGGCTGGCGCGGCTGGCCGCCACCGTCCGCGCCGACAAGGTCGCCACCAGCAGGCTGGGCACGATCACGATCAGCTACGAGGTGGAGCTGCCCGAGGGCGACGAGAAGGCCGCCGAGGTGTTCGAGGCCGTGGCCCGCAGGGTGCACGCGAGCTACTGCACGGTCGGCAACGCGCTCAAGGAGCCGATGACCGTGGAGCAGGTGCTGCCCGGGCCGTCCGGGGAGCCGTACTCCGCCTGAAGCATCCCCGCGCAAGCAGCCGCCGGGAGAGGATCGCGCCTGTTCATCAGGGACATCCCGGGGATTCATCGGGGGGACACCAAGCCTCCTCCCCCCAAAAGGCCGAAGTCCCGTCGGGCGCGTACTACTCAAGTCTGAGAAGAAGACCATTCGTCCCGGTGATCTCAATTGAGAGGCCCGCGGCAAGGATAGGCGGCATGGTCCAAACCGCCCCCACGGCCACCCCCAGCCGGTTGGCACCCCCCGGTCGCGCGGCGCGGCCCCGGGCGGGTGCCGTGGGGTCGCTCGCGCCGTCGGTGTGGCGCGAGCTGGCGCTGATCGTTCTGTTCTACACCGGATATACGCTCACGAGGCTGATCCTGGTTCAGGACGGCACGGGGCCGGCGTTCACCCATGCCGACCAGATCCTGGCGTTCGAGCGGTCCGTGGGCATCGACGTCGAGCTGGACCTCAACCGGATGCTGCTGGAGGTGCCCTGGCTGGCGCGCGCCGCCAACGTCTTCTACGCCACCGCTCACTTCGCGGTGACCCTTGGCGTCGTCGTCTGGGTGTACCGGAGGCACCCCGCGCACTACCGGTGGCTGCGCACGGGCATCATGGCGGCCACCGGCGCGGCGCTGCTGGGGTTCTGGCTGTACCCCCTGGCCCCGCCGCGGTTCCTGGAGGACGAGGGGTTCGTGGACCCGGTGACGGCCCTGCACTCGATGGGGCTGTACGCCAGCGACGCGTCCGCCACGCTGACCAACCAGTACGCGGCCATGCCGTCGATGCACGCGGGGTGGGCGCTGTGGTGCGGGTTCGTGCTGGTGCGGCTGGCGTCCCGCCGGTGGGTGCGGGTGCTCGGCGTCGTCTATCCGGCCACGACGGTGGCCGTCATCCTGGCCACCGCCAACCACTACGTGCTGGACGCGGTGGCGGGCATCGCGTTGACAGCGGCCGCCCTGTACGCGTCCCGGCTGCGGTACCGCCGCACGCGGCCGGAGCGGACACGTCGGGCGGCGGCCGCGAAGACCGCGGCGGCCGCGGTGGCCCAGCGGCAGGCGGAGGCACAACTTCATGCGAAGGCGAGGCGGCGCGGAGGGTCCGCGTCCGGACGGCGGACGGCCGGCGACACCTGCGGAACGGCCCCGGGCATCCGGGAGGCGGGCGGCACGCCCGTCCCCTCCGGCGAGTCCTCGGGCGCGCGGTAGCCGGACCTCCGAGATCGCGGGGCTCGTGCCCGGGACGGACGGCGCGCCGGAGCGGCGATCCCCGGACGGCGCCGCCGCGCGGCGCGGGGCGCGCCGTCCCCGGCTGTGGCCGGAGCTGCTGCTGATCGCGATCTGCTACGGCTGCTACTCGATGGTGCGCAACCTGGTGCCGGCCGACCACGCCACCGCCGCGCACCGGGCGCAGGA
Organism: Actinomadura keratinilytica; assembly: GCF_039539665.1. Taxonomy (NCBI): domain Bacteria; kingdom Bacillati; phylum Actinomycetota; class Actinomycetes; order Streptosporangiales; family Thermomonosporaceae; genus Actinomadura; species Actinomadura keratinilytica. Next base: position 30,625 of record NZ_BAABDO010000054.1, on the reverse strand, counting down.
GATCCTCGCCCTGGAGTACGACCTGCGCCTCGACGTCGAGTACACGCTGAACCGGCTGTTCGCCGAGCACGCCTGGCTGGCGGTCCCGGCGAACTACTTCTACGCCACGATGCACTTCGCCGTGACGATCGGCGTGCTGGTGTGGCTGTACGCGCGGCACCCGGACCGGTACGCGGCCTACCGCACGATCCTGTTCGCCACGACGATGGTGGGGCTGGTCGGCTTCTGGCTGTATCCGCTGGCTCCGCCGCGCATGCTGCCCGGCTTCACCGACACGGTGATCAGCTTCGGGACGTGGGGCATCTACGGCTCCTCGCCGATGGCGTCGGTGTCCAACCAGTACGCGGCGATGCCGTCGATGCACACGGCGTGGTCGCTGTGGTGCGCGATGGCGGTGATCGGCGTGGCGGGGCGGCGGCGCCCCTGGGCGGTGCCGGCGGCCGCGCTGTACCCGACCGCCACCATCTTCGTGATCATGGGGACCGCCAACCACTACCTGCTGGACGCCGTCGGCGGTGCGGTCGCGCTGGCCTGCGGGGTCGCCCTGAGCCGGGGCGCGTTGCGGGCGTTCGCCGTGCTGCTGCCCGCCCGCGCCACCGGCCCGTCCTCGTCCCCCTAGCCGGTCACTCCTCGCCGTAGAAGACGCGTTCCACCACGGCGCGGGCCCGGCGGGCGTGGCGGCGGTAGTCCTCCAGCAGGTCGCCGGTGCCGGGGTAGCCGAGCATGCGGCTGACGGAGCTGCGCTCGCGGTGGTGGTCGGTCGGCAGCACGTCGGAGGCCCGGCCGCGCACCAGCATCATCGCGTTGCGCAGGCGGGTGGCCAGCTGCCAGGCGTCCGCCAGCACCTCGGCGTCGGCGGGGGCGAGCAGGTTCTCGGCGGCGGCCGCCTCCAGGGTCGCCAGGGTGCGGGTGGTGCGCAGCGCGGGCACGTCGTGGGCGTGGCGCAGCTGCAGCAGCTGGGCGACCCATTCGACGTCCGACAGCCCGCCGGGGCCGAGCTTGATGTGCAGGCGCCGGTCCACGCCGCGCGGCAGCCGCTCGGACTCCATGCGGGCCTTCAGCCGCCGGATCTGCCGGACGGCGTCGTCGTCGATGCCGCCCTCGGGCCAGCGCACCGGGTCGACGACGGCGTGGAAGCGTTCGCACAGCTCCCGGTCGCCGATGGTGGCGTGGGCGCGCAGCAGGGCCTGGCTCTCCCACGGCTCCGACCAGCGGGCGTAGTAGGCGGCGTAGGAGGCCAGGGTGCGCACCAGCGGCCCCTGGCGGCCCTCGGGCCGCAGGTTCGGGTCGATCTCCAGCGGCGGGTCGGGGGCGGGCAGCGCCAGCAGGCGGCGCATCTCCTCGGCGACGGCGTGCGCGGCCGCGTGCGCGTCGCGTTCGTCGGCGCCGGGCAGCGGGTCGTGCACGAACATCACGTCGGCGTCGCTGCCGTAGCCGAGCTCGTGCCCGCCGAAGCGGCCCATCGCCACCACGGCGATCCGGGTGGGCAGCGGTCCCCGCCGCTCCATCTCGATCTTGTCGATGGCGGCCTGCAGCGCGGCCTCGACGGTGACGGCGGCGATGTCGGACAGCGCCTCCCCGACGGTGCGCACGTCGGCCAGGTCGAGCAGGTCGGCGACGGCCACGCGGAACAGCTCGCGGCGGCGCAGGCCGCGCACGACGGCGACGGCCTCCTCGGCGGCCAGCACCGCGCCGTCCTCGGCCGCGGCGGCGGGCTCGGGCAGGGCCAGGCGGCGCACGTCGGCCAGCGCCTCGGTGCGCAGCGCCTGGTACGGGCGCGGCGCCAGCTCGGCGTCGCCGACCAGCATGGTGACCGCCTCGGGGGCGCGCAGCAGCAGGTCGGTGGCGTACCGGCTGGAGCCCAGCACCCAGGCCATGCGCTCGGCGACGGTGACCTCGTCGCGCAGCAGCCGCAGGTACCAGGGGGTGGTGCCGAGGGCGTCGCTGACCTGGCGGAAGCCGAGCAGGCCCGCGTCGGGGTCGGGGGCGTCGGCGAACCAGCCGAGCATGACCGGCAGCAGCGTGCGCTGGATGGCGGCGCGCCGCGACACCCCGGCGGTCAGCGCCTCGATGTGCCGCAGCGCGCCCGCCGGGTCGGCGTAGCCGAGCGCCTCCAGGCGGGTGCGGGCGGCCGCGTGGGTGAGGCGGGCCTCGGGTCCGGGGAGGCGGGCCACGGCGCGCAGCAGCGGCCGGTAGAACAGCTTCTCGTGCAGCCGCCGCACCTGGCGGGCGTGCCGCCGCCACTGCGCGGTGAACTCGCCGACGGGGTCGGTGCGCAGGCCGAGGGCGCGGCCGAGGCGGCGCAGGTCGGCCGGGTCCTCGGGGACGACGTGGGTGCGGCGCAGCCGGTGCAGCTGGACCAGGTGCTCGACGCGGCGCAGGAACCGGTAGGCGGCGGCCAGCGCGGCGGCGTCGTCGCGGCCCACGTACCCGCCCTCCGACAGGGCGGCCAGCGCCTCCAGGGTGCCGCGGCCGCGCAGCGTCTCGTCGGCGCGGCCGTGCACGAGCTGCAGCAGCTGCACCGCGAACTCCACGTCGCGCAGCCCGCCGGGGCCGAGCTTGAGCTCGCGTTCGGCGGCCGGGTCGCGGCGGTTGAGGTGGGCCTCGACGCGGCGGCGCATCGACTGCACCTCGTCGACGAACCCCTCCCCCGCCGCTGCCTGCCACACCAGCGGGGTGATCATGTCGAGGTAGCGGGCGCCGAGGTCGGGGTCCCCGGCGACCGGCCGGGCCTTCAGCAGCGCCTGGAACTCCCAGGTCTTGGCCCAGCGCTCGTAGTAGGCGCGGTGGCTGGCCAGCGAGCGCACCAGCGGCCCGGCCTTGCCCTCGGGGCGCAGCGCGGCGTCCACCTCCCACAGCGCGCCCTCGGTGGTGTGCGCCGAGCAGGCCCGCATCATGGCCGAGGCCAGGCGGGTGGCGGCGCGCAGGGCGGCGTCCTCGGGGTGGCCGTCGCGCGGCTCCGCCACGAAGATCACGTCCACGTCGCTGACGTAGTTGAGCTCGCGGCCGCCGCACTTGCCCATGCCGATCACGGCCAGCCGGCAGGCGGTGTGCTCGGGCACCTCGGCGCGCGCCACCGCCAGGCCCGCCTGCAGCGCCGCGGCGGCCAGGTCGGCCAGCTCGGCGGCGACCTCGGCGACGTCGGCGGCGCCGGTCAGGTCGCGGCCGGCCAGGCCCAGCAGCCGCCGCCGGTAGGCCACGCGCAGCGCCACCAGCGTCTCGGGGGAGGCGTCGCGGGCGACCGGTTCGGCGGCGTCCGGATCGGCGCCCACGGCGTCGAGCAGGACGGCCCGCGGATCCGCTTGGACCGATCCATCACCGTCTCGCAGCGCCCGCCACTGCTCGGGATGGCGGGCCAGGTGGTCGGCGAAGGCGGCGCTGACCCCCAGCACCGCCAGCAGCCGGTCGCGGACGGTCGGCTCGTGCGCCAGCGCCTTGCGCAGCTCGCGCGCCGCCGGCTGCTCGCCGGACGCGGCGGTCAGCAGCCGCAGCAGCCCGTCCAGGGCCAGGTCCGGGTCGGCCGTGGCGCCCAGGCCGTCCAGCAGGTCGTCGTCCAGCGGGACGCCGGCGTCCTCGGCCTCCTTCAGCAGCCGTTCGGCTCGTCCCGCCTCGTTGAATCCGAGTCTCGCCAGCCGCCCGGGCAGTGAGGGACGGCGGTCGGGCGTCCACGACACGCTCACGGAATCAAGTTAAACCGAATGCGCCCCACGGGACTCCCCAAGCGGCCACCCGAACATCTCGATTGCGTCTCCGCGGCGCGGCCGGGGCAGGCCGGCCGCGCCGGGGCCGTCACAGGATGTGGATGAGGCGGCGGCGCTCGTACTCGGTGACCTGGCGGCGGTAGTCCTCCCACTCCTGGCGCTTGTTGCGCAGGAAGAAGTCGAAGGTGTGCTCGCCGAGCACGTCGGCCATCAGCTCGCTGCGCTCCATCGCGTGGATGGCCTCGTCCAGGCTCTGCGGCAGCGGGCGGATGCCCATGGCGCGCCGCTCGGCCGGGGTGAGCGCCCACACGTCGTCCTCGGCGCCCGGGGGCAGCTCGTAGCCCTGCTCGATGCCCTTCAGCCCGGCGCCGAGGATGGCGGCGAACGCCAGGTAGGGGTTGCAGGCCGAGTCCAGCGAGCGGAACTCGATGCGGGTGGAGTGGCCCTTGTGCGGCTTGTACATCGGCACCCGCACCAGCGCCGAGCGGTTGTTGTGGCCCCAGCAGATGTACGGCGGGGCCTCGCCGCCGGCGCCCGCGGTGGAGCCGACGCCGCCCCACAGCCGCTTGTAGGAGTTGACCCACTGGTTGCACACGGCGGTGATCTCGGCGGAGTGCCGCAGCACGCCGGCGATGAACGCGCGGCCCACCTTGGACAGCTGGTACTCGGCGCCCGGCTCGTAGAAGGCGTTGCGGTCGCCCTCGAACAGCGACATGTGGGTGTGCATGCCCGAGCCGGGGTGGTCGGTGAACGGCTTGGGCATGAAGGTGGCGTACACCCCCTGCTCCAGGGCGACCTCCTTCATCACCAGCCGGAACGTCATGATGTTGTCGGCGGTGGTGAGCGCGTCGGCGTAGCGCAGGTCGATCTCCTGCTGGCCGGGGGCGTTCTCGTGGTGGCTGAACTCCACCGAGATGCCCATGGCCTCCAGCATCATGATCGCGTTGCGCCGGAAGTCGTGCGCGGCGCTGTGCGGGGTGTGGTCGAAGTAGCCCCCGGCGTCCACCGGGTCGGGCTCGCGGCCGTCCTCGGGCCGGTCGCGCAGCAGGAAGAACTCGATCTCGGGGTGGGTGTAGAAGGTGAAGCCGAGGTCGGCGGCGCGGGCCAGGGCGCGCTTGAGCACGAAGCGCGGGTCGGCGAAGCTGGGCGTGCCGTCCGGCATGAGGATGTCGCAGAACATGCGGGCCACGCCGGGCGATTCGCTGCGCCAGGGCAGCACCTGGAAGGTGGACGGGTCCGGCTTGGCGATCATGTCGGCCTCGTAGACGCGGGCGAAGCCCTCCACGGCCGACCCGTCGAAGCCGATGCCCTCGTCGAAGGCGCCCTCGAGTTCGGCGGGCGCGACCGCCACGGACTTGAGGAACCCGAGCACGTCGGTGAACCACAGCCGGATGAAGCGGATGTCGCGCTCCTCCAGGGTGCGGAGCACGAACTCCTGCTGACGGTCCAAAGCCTTACTCCCTCGTGAGCCAGCCCGACTGCCCGGTCCATGCCCGCGCCCGGCATTGCTTTAACGGGCGTTTGCGCTGGTGCCGACAGGTCCGGGATTCTGCAGTATGCCTCGCCGCTGTTTCCACGACGTTACGGGGACCGAGCGCGGCGCCGTCTCGGGAGCAAACCGCGCATATGCCCCGTATTTGCCCTGTTCGCTCCACTGTGCCACATGATGCGGGCGCCCGTCACAGCGCCCGTGACACCGCTCGCCACAGCGCCCGCCACAGTGCTCGTCACAGGAGGCGGCGAAGGTCACCGGGCGGCGCCGGCGGACCGGTCCGCCTCCGGCAGGGGCCCGATCCACTTGCGGTACAGCCGCTGGTAGGTGCCGTCCGCCCGGGCCCGGTCGATCACCTGGTCGATCAGCCGGACCAGCGCGGGGTTGCGGTTCTTGCGGACCCAGAAGCCGTACCGCTCGCCGGTGCGGGGGGTGGCGGCGATCTCCACACCGGAGCCCGCGGGGGTCCGCAGCAGGTTGCGGGCGGCCGGGTAGTCCAGCACGACCGCGTCGAGCCGTCCGGCGCGCAGGTCGGCCAGCGCGGCCCGCGGGTCGTCGTACGACCGGGGGTCGTCGAAGTCCGCGCCCTCGACGTACCGTTCGGCGGCGGTGGCGGACTGCGTGCCGACCTTGCGGCCGCCCGCCTCGGCCTCCCGCAGCGAGGTGATCCCGCCGCCCTTCCTGACCACCAGCGCCGCGGCGGCGTCGAAGTAGGGCTTGGAGGCGTCCATGCGCTCGGTGCGCTCGGGGGTGACGGCCATGGCGCCCATGACGACGTCGCACCGCTGCGCGTCGAGCGCCTCGCCGTTCGTCATGGTCGCGTACGGGACCTCGACGACGTGCTGGGCCACACCGAGCCGCCGGGCCACCAGGTCGAGCATGTCGACGTCGAACCCGACCACCCGGCCCCCCTGCCGGGCCTCGAAGGGCGGGTAGGGCAGCTGCGCGCACGTGGTGAGCCGCCCCTTCGCGACCAGCTCCACGCCCTGCACCGTGGCGCCGTCGCCGCCGCACGCCGCGGCGGTCAGCGCCAGCGCGGCCAGCACCGCGCCGAGAACCGGACGCCGAGGGGATGCTCCGGACACTCTTCCTCCCGCTGTTCACTTGTCCCCCGCGCACGCGAGGAGCGCACGCGGGAGAAATATGCCATGCCGGATCCGCGCGGGTGGGCCGTCGGCGAAACCCGCCGGGGACGAGCCGGTGCGGGCGCCCCGTTCCGGGGCCCGGCGGCCGCCGCCCATCCGCTTTTCCGGAAATTTGACGTTGCGATCATGGCCCGCAATAGCCGCTGATCAATAGCGTGGGACCCGTCGTGGACGCATCACTCCTGCTCTCGCTGACCGACCGGGTGGCCGCGCTGGCCACCCCGTCGGCCATGCACCCGGACGCCTGGCCGCTGGGCGAACGGGTGGACGGCTGGGCGCGCGGACGCGGGCTGATCCTGGGCGACCCGGACGGCTCGCCGCTGGGCCGCGGCCGGTTCGAACGGCTGGCCGCCCGCGTGTTCCCCACCGCCGACCTCGACCGGGTCGATCTGTTCGCACGCTGGCTGACCTGGGCGTTCGCCCTGGACGACATGCTCGACCAGGAGCCGCTGGCGGGCAGCGCCACCGCCGTGCACGAGCTGTACGAGGACCTGCTGCGCGCCATGCGGCTCGGGCACGCCCGTCCCGGGGCCCGGCCCCTGGAGACCACGCTGGTCGAGCTGTGGGACGTCACCGCCACCCGGATGGACCGCGAGTGGCGGCGCCGGTTCATGCTGCACATGGAGGCGCACCGCACCGGCTGCGCCCAGGAGGCGGTCAACCGCCGCACCGGCCGGGTGCCGGCCCCGCGCGAGTACGCGGGGCTGCGCCGCCGGGCCGCCGCGCCGTTCCTGTACGACCTGGTCGAGCCGGTGCTGGGCGTGGTGCTGGCGGACCGGCTGACGACCTCGCCGCAGTGGGTGATCCTGTCCGAGGGCGTCGCCGACGTCGTCGCCTGGTCGAACGACATCGCCTCGTTCACCATGGAGGACGCCCGCCGGGACGCGCACAACCTGGTCGCCGTGCTGTGCCGGACGCACGGGTGCGGGCCGCGCGAGGGCGCCGCGCTGGTGCTCGACCGCATCGCCGAGCGGCTGGACGAGGTGCAGGAGGCGATGCGGGCGTTCCCCGCCACCATGGACCGCCTCGAACTGCCCCCGGAGCAGCGCCAGACGGCCCTGCAGATCGCGCGGGTGCTGCTGGGCGTCCCGCGCGCGCACATGGACTGGCTCACCGAGTCGGGCCGCTACAACGCCTCCGCCGACGCGGTGGCGACCGCGTCGGGGCGGCGTCCGCCCCGCCTGGACACCCTGTCGCACCTGCGCCCCTGACCGCCGGCGGCCGGACGCCGCACCGCCCGGCCGCGAGCGTTCTTTTCGTCACAATGACGAAACCGGGGCTCGTGCCGCGCTCCCTCCCCGGCTTACCCTGTGGACGTGGCACAGCTCCGGATAGCGCTCGCGCAGGTGAACCCGACGGTCGGCGACCTGGACGGCAACGCCGACCTGATCGTGGAGTGGACGCGGCGCGCCGCCGACGCGGGCGCGCACGTGGTGGTCTTCCCCGAGATGGCGCTCACCGGCTACCCGGTCGAGGACTTGGCGCTGCGCCAGTCGTTCGTGGACGCCTCGCGGCGCGCGCTCGACCGCACCGCCCGCCGGCTCGCCGACGAGGGCCTCGGCCACCTGCCCGTCGTCGCCGGCTACCTGGACCGCACCGACGGCCCCGTGCGCGCCGGGCGGCCCCTCCCCTCGTCCTACAACGCGGTGGCGTGGCTGCACGACGGCGGCGTGCTGACCCGGTCGGCCAAGCACCACCTGCCCAACTACGGGGTCTTCGACGAGTACCGCTACTTCGCGCGCGGCGACCGGCTGCCGGTCGTCCGCCTGCACGGGGTGGACGTCGCCACCGTCATCTGCGAGGACCTGTGGCAGGACGGCGGCCCGGTCGGCGTCACCCGCGCCGCCCGCGCGGGCCTGCTGCTGGTGGTCAACGCCTCCCCCTACGAGCGCAGCAAGGACGACGTGCGGCTCGACCTGTGCGCCCGGCGCGCCCGCGAGGCGGGCTGCTGCCTGGCGTACGTCAACATGGTCGGCGGCCAGGACGAGCTGGTGTTCGACGGCGACTCGGTGATCGTCGGCGCCGACGGCGGGCTGCTGGCGCGCGCCCCGCAGTTCGCCGAGCACCTGCTGGTGGCCGACCTGGACCTGCCCGAGGCCGACCCGTCCGAGGGGGCGGGCAGCCGGCCGGTGGACGCCGGCGACGGCACCGCCATCACCGTCGAGCGGCGGATCCTGTCCGCCACGCCCGTGCCCGCCTACGCGGCGGCCCCGCCGGAGCGCGCCGAACCGCTGGACGACCTGGGCGAGGTGTACGCGGCGCTGGTGCTCGGCACGCGCGACTACGTCCGCAAGAACGGCTTCCGCTCGGTGATCCTCGGGCTGTCCGGCGGCATCGACTCGGCCCTGGTCGCCACGATCGCCGCCGACGCCATCGGCCCGAACAACGTGCACGTGGTGCTGCTGCCCAGCCGCTACTCCTCCGAGCACTCGGTCACCGACGCCGAGGAGCTGGTCAAGCGGCAGGGGCTGAACTCGCGGATCGTGCCGATCCGCGGCATGGTCGACGCGTTCGAGGCCGAGCTGGACCTGCACGGGCTGGCCGCCGAGAACCTGCAGGCCCGCATCCGCGCCAACGTCTGGATGGCGCTGTCCAACGAGTCCGGCCACCTGGTGCTGACCGGCGGCAACAAGAGCGAGCTGGCCACCGGCTACTCCACCCTGTACGGCGACTCCGCGGGCGGCTTCGGCCCGATCAAGGACGTCACCAAGACGATGGTGTGGCAGCTGGCGCGCTGGCGCAACGGCCGCGTCGGGCAGGGCTCGCCGTTCTGGCGGGCGCTGGACGTCGAGCCGATCCCCGAGGAGATCATCCTCAAGGAGCCGTCGGCCGAGCTGCGCCCCGGCCAGCGCGACACCGACTCGCTGCCGCCCTACGACATCCTGGACCCGCTGCTGGTCGACTACGTCGAGCACGACCTCGGCCGCGACGCGCTGATCGCCGCGGGCCACGACCCCGAGCTGGTGGAGCGGGTGATCCGGCTGGTGGACCTGGCCGAGTACAAGCGGCGCCAGTACCCGCCCGGCCCCAAGATCACCCCGAAGAACTTCGGCCGGGACCGGCGGCTGCCCATCACCAACCGCTGGCGCGAGCCCTCCGTCCGCTAGCCCCCGGAGCCTGCTTCCGGGGCCGGCCCCTGCCCGGCGGAGGGCCTCACTCCTTGTGGTGGTTCTCGCCGGGCCAGGTGTCGACGGTCTCGGACGGGTCCGGGTCGACGCCGGGGACGGTCTGCTCGCACCACACGACCTTGCCCGCGGCGGTGCGGCGCGAGCCCCAGCGGTGCGCGAGCTGGCTGACGACCAGCAGGCCGCGTCCGTTCTCGTCGTCGTCGGCGGCGTGCCGCAGTCGCGGCAGCGCGGCGGACCGGTCCATGACCTCGACGACGAGGGTGCGCTCCAGCAGCAGCCGCAGCTCGATCGGGCTCTCGCTGCGGGTGTACCGCTGCGCGTTGGTGATCAGCTCGGACGCCAGCAGCTCGGTGGTGTAGGACAGCTCCTCCAGGCCCCAGTCCTCCAGCCGGCGGCGCACCAGGCCGCGGGCGCGGCGCACGGCGGCCGGGTCGTGCGGCAGGGTCCAGGAGGCGCACCGCTCCGGCGGCAGGCGCCGCAGCCGGGCGATCAGCACCGCGATGTCGTCGCGGTGGTGGTCGGCGTACACGCCCGCCAGCGTCGCCTTGGCCAGGTCCTCCATGGGGCGTTCGACGGTGCCGGAGCCGAACACGCCGCGCAGCCGGGCCAGGCCGTCGTCGATGTCGGTGCCGCGGTTCTCCACCAGGCCGTCGGTGTAGATGACGAAGACGCTGCCGTCCTCGACGGTGAACTCGCGGCTTTCGATGGTGGCGCCGCCGGACACCCCGAGCGGCGGGGCGGGCGGCACCTGGAGGTACTCGCTGCTGCCGTCGGGGCGGGCCAGCAGCGGCGGCAGGTGCCCGGCCGAGGCGATCTCGATGGTGCCGGTGGTGGCGTCGTACACCGCGTACACGCAGGTGGCGAAGTGCGGCTCCTGCTCGCCGAGCTCGATCATCAGCTCGTGCATGACGTGCAGCGCGTCGGCGGGCGGCAGCTCCAGGTTGGCCAGCGTGTGCAGGGCGGTGCGCAGCCGCCCCATGGTGACCGCGGCGCGCACGCCGTGCCCGGCCACGTCCCCGACGATCAGCGCGACCCGCGCCCCGGGCAGCGCGATCGACTCGTACCAGTCGCCGCCGACCTCGACGAGCTTGCTGCCGGGCAGGTAGCGGTGGCGCACCTCGACCGACGACGGCGCCGACAGCCGGTTGGGCAGCAGCGAGCGCTGCAGCGCCAGCGCGGTGGCGCGCTCGCGGCTGTAGCGGCGCGCGTTGTCGATGACGATGGCGGCGCGGGAGGCGAACTCCATGCCGATCTCGACGTCGTAGGCGTCGAACCGGCGGAACCCGGGCACGCGGGTGCAGGCGATGAAGCCCAGCAGGGTGTCGTGCGCCACCAGCGGCAGCAGCACCATCGACACGTTGGTGAGCAGCTCGCCCACCGGGCCGCGCCGCCAGCGGCGCGCGATGTCGTGTGCGGTCTGGGCGTCCACCAGCGGCAGGTGCACCGGCCGCATGGTCTGCAGGACCTGCCGGTACGGGGTGCCCTCCGGGTACACCAGCACCTCGCCGACCGGAAAGGTCGCCGTCCACCCCGGGTTGTCGTCGTCGGAGGTGACGGCGATGCGGCGCAGCACGGCCGCGCCCGTCTCCTCGTGCACCTCGTCGGCGGCGACCAGGCTCTCCAGCACCAGCACCGAGGCGGTGGTGCAGTAGTGCGGGACGATCACGTCGACCAGCCCGCGGGCGGCCTGGTCGAGGTCGAGGGAGGCGCCGAACCGGGCCAGCGGGTCGTCCATCAGCGCGCGCCGCATCAGCGCCGGGTCCTGGTAGCGCTCGCTGGGCGGCAGCGCCACCCGCACGAACAGCAGCCCGGCCGGGACGCCCGGCGAGCCGTCGCCGACCAGCGGCTGGGCGGTCACCACCGCGTCGGTGGTGGTGCCGTCGGCGCGCCGCATCGTCAGCGCCTTGCTGCGTTCGTGGCCGGTGGCCAGCCCCTCCAGCAGGATCTCCAGGTCGGCCTTGGCCTCGTCGACCACCAGCTCGGCGGCCGACCGCCCGATGAGCTCGGCCGGAGCGCGGCCGAGGACGGACGCGGCGTTGGGCCCGCACTGCACGACGCGCCGTGCGGCGTCCACCCCGAGCACCAGGGTGCGCGACGCCGTGTCGGCCGCCGTCGCATCGCCTTGCGGCGCCATCACCGATCTCACCTGACGCGCTCCAGACAGCCGTCGGCCTACCTCTCCCCAGCGCCAGTATGGAGCATCGGACGGGACGGAGGGGAGAAGATCACGCTTACCGCGCCGAAAACGGACGCGGGCGCGGGCGCGGCGCGCCCGCGGACGCCTGTGCCGGGACACGTCAGGACGCACCCGCGGCGACGCCGCGCAGCAGCGTGTCGACGACCGCGTCGGGGAAGTCGTCCGGCTGCCGCTCCGTGGGGAAACGCCCGGTCAGCGACCCGATCAGCATGGTCACGGCCGCCTCCACGTCCACGTCGGGCCGCACCTCGCCGGTGCGCACGCCGCGGCGCAGCACGTCCCGGAACACCTCGCGGCGGGGCTCGATGACGTCCTGCCGGTAGCGGGCGTACAGCTCGGGGTGCTTCTCGGCGGCGCCGACCACGTTCCAGAAGCACTGGATCCGCTTGCGGGCCCGCTCGGAGCGCAGCCCGCGGGCCAGCGTCAGCAGGTCCTCGCGGACCGAGGCGCCGGACGGCTGCGGCAGCGGGCCCTTCAGGGTGGCCAGCGCCTGCACGATCAGCGCCTCCTTGTTGGGCCAGCGCCGGTAGATCGTGGTCTTGCCGACGCCGGCGCGGGCGGCGACCGCCTCGATGGAGACGCCGGCCACGCCGGACTCCTCGGCCAGCAGGTCGAGCACGGCGTCGATGATCGCCTTCTCGGCGCGCTCGCTGCGCGGCCGCCCGGGCGCGCGGACGCCGTCGCGCGCGGCGGGGTCGCCGGGCCCGGGTGCGCCGGTGCACAGGGCACCGGCGCCGGGCTCAGCGGGGGTGGGATGCTGCGTCGTCTCGGTCATCTCTGGCCACGTTACTCATAGCGCGGCAGGAGTCATACCCGGAGTCATACCTGCGCCGCCTCCCGCTCCTGCGGCGTCCCGGCGGCGGTCCCGCCGGCGGCCGGGGCGCGGCCGGGCATCCAGCGCAGCACCACCATGGCGGCGAGGAAGGCGATCACCGCCGCCGCGACCGACGCGGCGTGCATGCCGTGCACGAACGCGGCGTTGGCCGGGCCGATCAGGCCCTCCCCGGCGGGGCCGAGCCGCTCGGCGACCGCGTGGGCGCCCTCGATGGACTGCCCGGCCGCCTCGCGGACGCCGGCCGGCAGCGCGGCCAGCCGGTCGGCCAGGTCGCCGCGGTAGACGGAGGCGACCACCGAGCCGAGCACGGCGACGCCGAGCGCGACGGCGACCTGCCGGGCGGTGTTGTTGAGGGCCGATCCGGCGCCCGCCTTCTCCCGGGGCAGCGCCGACATGACCGACTCGGTCGCCGGCGGCATGACGTTGGCCATGCCCGCGCCCTGCACGAAGAACACCACGCACATGATCCACAGCGGGGTGTGCTCGCCGACGAACCGGTAGGAGAACAGGGCGGCCGACACCAGCAGCAGGCCGGAGGTGCACACCGCCTTGGCGCCGAAGCGGCGCACCATGGCGGCGCTGCGCGGCGAGAAGATCAGCTGCGCGGCGGCGAACGGCAGGACCATCAGGCCGGACTGCAGCGCGGTCAGGCCGCGCACCGACTGCATGTAGAAGTTGCCGAAGAAGAACACGCCGGTGGCGGCGAAGAAGCACAGCGCGATCGCGGCGACCGCCGCCGACAGCCGCGGGTCGCGGAACAGCCGCACGTCGAAGGCGGGGTGGTCGGTGCGGGCCTCGTGCCAGGCGAACAGGGCCAGCACGGCGGCGCCGCCGGCGATCGGCGCCAGCACGCCGGGGGTGAGCCAGTCGCCGGTGTCGCCGCCGTGGATGATGCCGTACGCCAGGGCGACCAGGCCGACGATGGACAGCAGCACGCCGAGCGGGTCGAACCGCCCCGGCCGCGGGTTGCGCGACTCGGGGACGAGCAGGGCGATCAGCGCGATGCCGGCGATGATGACGGGGACGTTGATGAAGAACACCGAGCCCCACCAGAAGCGCGACAGCAGCAGGCCGCCGGTGACCGGGCCGATGGCCACGGCGAGGCCGACGGCGCCCGCCCAGATGCCGATGGCGCGGGCCCGCTCCTGGGGTTCGAAGACGTTGGTGATGATGGACAGGGTCTGCGGCATGACCGCGGCGCCGCCCAGGCCCATCAGGGCGCGGGCCCAGATCAGCTGGTCGGGGGTCTGGGCGTAGGCCGACAGCAGCGAGGCGACGCCGAAGACCGCCAGGCCGCCGACCAGGACGCGCTTGCGGCCGGCTCGGTCGCCGAGCACGCCGAAGGTGAACAGCAGGCCGGCGAACACCAGCGTGTAGGAGTTGATCGCCCACTCCAGCTGGCTCTGGGTGGCGCCCAGGCCCTGCTCGGGGTCGGCGATGGTCTTCAGTGCGACGTTGAGGATGGTGTTGTCGAGCACCACCACCAGAAGGCTGACGGTGAGCACGGCGAGGATGTACCAGCGCCGGCGGTGCACTTGCTGCGGATCCAACTCGCTCCTTAGCGGGGGGAATGCTTCTGCGATACGTCTGCGTTTCGTAATGAGCGTACGGCGGGAGCGATCGATACGCAACCGTATCGTTTCGTAATCCGCGTCACCCGTGCAGCCGGGAGCACCCCGGTGGGAGCGGAATCTCGGGGCTACCCGAATCGTTGTGGCGGTGGAATCATCGGATTCGTCCGGGTACGCCACCGTGGCGCCTCGAGACGAGGAGGTACATCGTGTCTTCGACGTCCGCCGCCCAGCCCACCGCTCTCTACGGGGGCAAGGGAGACCGCAGGGTCACCGTCCGCGACATCGCCGCCGCCAAGCAGCGCCGCGAGAAGTGGCCCATGCTCACCGCCTACGACGCGCTGACGGCGCGGGTGTTCGACGAGGCCGGGATCCCGGTGCTGCTCGTCGGCGACTCGGCCGCCATGGTCGTGTACGGCTACGACTCCACGATCCCGGTGACCGTGGACGACCTCATCCCGCTGGCCGCCGCCGTCGTACGCGGCTCCAAGCGCGCGATGGTGGTCGCCGACCTGCCGTTCGGCTCCTACCAGGCCGACGTGCCCGAGGCGCTGGCCGCGGCCACCCGCTTCCTGAAGGAGAGCGGCGTGCAGGCGGTCAAGGTGGAGGGCGGCCGCCGCATCCTGCCGCAGGTCGAGGCCCTGGTCGCCGCCGGCATCCCGGTGATGGCGCACCTGGGGCTGACCCCGCAGTCGGTGAACGTCTTCGGCGGCTACCGGGTGCAGGGCCGCGGCCAGGCGGGCGAGGAGCTGATCGCCGACGCCAAGGCGCTGGAGGCGGCGGGCGCGTTCTCGGTGGTGCTGGAGTGCGTCCCCGAGGAGCTGGCCGCCCGCGTCACCGAGTCGCTGTCCATCCCCACCATCGGCATCGGCGCCGGCGACCACACCGACGCGCAGGTGCTGGTGTGGCAGGACATGGCGGGGCTGACGCCGCGCACCGCCAAGTTCGTCAAGAAGTACGCCGACCTGCGGACGGTGCTCGGCGACGCGGCCCGCACGTACGCCGAGGAGGTCGTCGGCGGCGTGTTCCCGGCGCCCGAGCACGCCTACCACTGACCGTCCACCGGTCGGCCCGTCGTTCCGCGTCCCCGGCGGGGCGGTCCGCACCGGGCGGGCCGCCCCCGTCCGCGGGCGCGGCGGGCCGGGGCTCCGCCGCGTCAGACGTCGGTGATGCGCAGGCCCGCGTGCGCCTTGTAGCGGCGGTTGATGGAGATCAGGTTGGCGGTGAACGCCTCGACCTGGTGGGCGTTGCGCAGCCGCCCGCCGTACACGCCGCGCATGCCCGGGATGCGTCCCGCCAGGGCCTGCACCAGGTCGGTGGCCTCCCGGTCGTCGCCGAGCACCAGCACGTCCAGATCCATCTCGTCGACGTCGGGGTCCAGCAGCAGCTTGGCCGACACGTGGTGGAACGCCGCCACCACCCGGCTGCCGGGCAGCACGGCGGCGGCCTGCTCGGCGGCGCTGCCCTCCTCGACCGGCAGCGCGAACGCGCCGCGCTTGTCGAAGCCCAGCGGGTTGACGCAGTCCACGACGATCTTGCCGTCCAGCTCGGCGCGCAACGACTCCAGGAGGGCCTTGTGCCCGTCCCACGGCACCGCGACGATCACCACGTCGGCCTCCCCGGCGGCGACCGGGTTCTCCGCGCCCCGCACCGGCAGGTCCGCGCCCAGGTCCGCGGCGGCGTCCCGGGCCCGGTCCGCCTTCCGCGACCCGATGATCACCTGGTGCCCGGCCAGCGCGAACCGGCGCGCCAGCCCCTTGCCCTGGTCACCGGTGCCGCCCAGGATGCCGATGGACAGCCCGCTGACGTCGGGCAGGTCGTAGGGGGTCTTCCGCTGCTCTGTCATGGGGCCGAGTCTGCCAAACCGGTCCGCGCCCCGATCCTCCGGCATCCCGGGAAAGCCGGAGGGCAGGGTGTGCTTTGCGGCACCATAAAGGTCGTGGACGCCGAGCGGGTGACGATGTTGCGCGAGGTGCTCGCGGCGACGGGGTGGCTGGAGCGCACCGGTGAGCTGGGCCGGGCGCTGCGGGTGAGCGCGCGCACCCCGGGCGGGCTGCTGCTGGTGGGAACGCCCGGCGAGGATCCCTGGCATCTGGCCGCCCACCTCGACGACGAGAGCAGGCTGAGCCGGCTGCCCGCCCTGTCCCCCACGCTGGTGCGCTGGTCGCCCCCGCCGGACGCGCCCCCGCATCTGCGGGTGGGGCTGGAGCGGCTGGAGGCGGCGCGGCGCGGCGAGACGCTGTTCGTGGTCGCCGAGCAGGACGCGCCGGCGCCGCTGCTGGAACGGGTCGACGACGCCCGCCGCACCGGCGCGACGATCCTGGCCCTGGAGGGCGGCGACCGGGAGCTGCGGGGGCTGGCGCACGAGGCGCTGACCGTCCCGCCGGGCGACGCGGTGCTGTCGTTCGACGGCGCGCAGCATCTGGTCAGCGCGGCGGCCGGGCAGGAGCCGGCGCCGCGCCCGGGCGGCCTCGGGCTGCGCCGCCGCCTGGCCCGCCTGCTGGAGACGGTCAGCGGCCCGACCGTGGACTAGCCCGGTGCCGCCCGCCGGAACCCGCCGCGCCCGGAAACAGCGCGCAAGGAGCACGCCGCGCCCGGGACGCGCCGCCGGTCAGTCCTCGTCGTCGTCCTGGCGGCGCCACGCCTCGTTGCGTTCGCGGGCCAGCTGGAGCGCACCCGCCGCCGCCGACTCGGAGGGGTAGGGCCCCATGCGGTCCTTGCCGGCGCAGCCGGGGCCGTGCTCGACCTTCAGATGCTTCAGGCAGAACCACCAGTCGCCGTCGTCGCTCATCGCGTCCTCCGCTCCCGCACGGCCGATCACGCACGGCCGCTCACGCGCGCGCCTGAAATCGTCCCCCGATCCGGGTTACTACACTCCCAGACATGACGACCCAACTCCTGCGGCCCGGCCGTGTCTCGCCGATGCGCAAGGTCCCCGCACACATCCCGCGCCCGGAGTACGTGGGAAAGAAGCGCCCGAAGACCGGTGAGCCCGACGTCAAGACGCCCGAGACGATCGAGAAGATGCGGGTGGCCGGGCGGATCGCGGCGCAGGCGCTGGAGGAGGTCGGCCGGCACGTCCGCCCCGGCATCACCACCGACGAGCTGGACCGCATCGGGCACGAGTTCCTGCTCGACCACGGCGCCTACCCCTCCACCCTGGGCTACCGCGGGTTCCCCAAGTCGCTGTGCACCTCGATCAACGAGGTGATCTGCCACGGCATCCCCGACGACACGGTGCTGCGCGACGGCGACATCATCAACATCGACATCACCGCCTACATCGACGGCGTGCACGGCGACACCGACGCCACCTACCTGTGCGGCGAGGTCGACGAGGAGTCGCGGCTGCTGGTGGAGCGCACCCGCGAGGCGATGATGCGCGGCATCCGCGCGGTCGCGCCGGGCCGGGCCATCAACGTGATCGGCCGGGTGATCGAGTCGTACGCCAAGCGGTTCGGCTACGGGGTGGTGCGCGACTTCACCGGGCACGGCATCGGCACCACGTTCCACTCCGGCCTGGTGATCCCGCACTACGACGACCCGGCGGCCACCACCGTGATGCAGCCGGGCATGACGTTCACCATCGAGCCGATGCTGACGCTGGGCACCCACGAGTACGACATCTGGAAGGACGGCTGGACGGTCGTCACCAAGGACCGCAAGCGCACCGCCCAGTTCGAGCACACCATCGTGGTGACCGAAGACGGCCACGAGATCCTGACCCTTCCCTGACCGTTCCGCGCCCCTGCCCCCGGGTAAGAAAAGGGATCTAGAGCACACAAGCCGCCAACCGGCTCCGGGAGAGCAGCTCGATGAACGCCCCAGCGCCGTATCCGCCGCCCCGGGTCCCGTCCGACAGCATGCCGCCGGGCCGGGCCGCGCTGAGCGTGACGTGGGCGGCGCTGCCGTTCCTGAGCCTGGGCTACCTGACGCCGTTCACCTTCGCGGGGGCGGCGCTGTGGCGGCGCAACACCCACCTGGTGGTGGCCGCGCTGGTGTACGCGGCGGTCTTCGTGGCGCAGGTGGTGCTCCTGGGCGACGCCGAGGAGGGGGGCTCCGCCCGGCTCCTGGGCGTGCTGACCTTCGTCCAGGCGGTCGTGGGGTGCGGGCACGCGTTCCTGGTGCGCCGCCGGGTGTTCGACCCGCACGGCCTGTCGGGGGTCGACAACGAGGCCGCCATCGAGCGGGTGCGGCGCTCCCGGGCGCTGCGGCGGAAGGCCCGCCAGCTGGCCGCCAGCGACCCGGGCCTGGCCCGCGAGCTGCGCATCGGCCGCCCCGACCTGCCGCGCGAGTACAACGACGGCGGGCTGATCGACGTCAACCACGCCCCGGCGGAGGTGCTGACGCAGCTGCCCGGCGTCACCCCGCAGCTGGCCGCGCGGATCGTCCGGGTGCGGGAGGAGACCGGCGGGTTCATGTCCGCCGAGGAGCTGTCGGCGCTGGCCGGGCTGCCCCCGGCGCTCACCGCCGAGATGGCCGAGCACGCGGTGTTCATCCGGTGACCCGTTCATCCGGTGCCCCCGCGCCGCGGCCGGCCCGCCGTCCGGTGAGGCCGGTCGCGGCGGGGTAGACCGTCCAGCATGGCGGCACGTGACAGGGACACGGCACGCGACGGCGGCGCCGGCCGGCTCGCCGAGTACCGGCGCAGGCGCGACCCCCGCAGGACCCCTGAGCCGGTGCCGGACGACGGGCCGCTCCCCCGGGGCGACGACGACACCTTCGTCGTCCAGGAGCACCACGCCCGCAGCCTGCACTGGGACCTGCGGCTGGAACGCGGCGGCGTCCTGGTGTCGTGGGCGGTGCCCAAGGGCATCCCGGCCGACCCCGGCACCGACCGCCTGGCCGTGCACACCGAGGACCACCCGCTGGAGTACGCCGGGTTCCACGGGGAGATCCCCGAAGGCGAGTACGGCGCCGGCACGATGACGATCTGGGACCGCGGCACGTACGAGACCGAGAAGTGGTCCGACCGCGAGGTCAAGGTGGTGCTGCACGGCGCGCGCGTGTCCGGCCGGTACGTGCTGTTCCGCACCCGCGGCGAGAACTGGATGATCCACCGGATGGACCCGCCCGCCGACCCCGGCGCCGAGCCGCTGCCGGAATCGCTGCGGCCGATGGAGGCCGCGGGCCGCGTCCGGCTGCCGCGCGACCAGGACGCCTACGGCTTCGAGTTCGCCTGGGGCGGGCGGCGCCTGCTCGCCTACGTCGAGGGCGGCCGCACCCGCTTCACCGACGGGCGGGGCCGCGCGGTCGGCGGCCCGGCGGGCCTGGGCGGGCCGCTGGGCAGGGCGATGGGCGCGCGTCCGGTCCTGCTCGACGGCGAGCTGGCGGCGCTGGAGGGCCGCGAGACGTACCTGATCTTCGACGTGCTGCACCTGGACGGGCGGCCGCTGCTGGACGAGCCGTACCGGCGGCGCCGCCGCACGCTCGACGGCCTGGGGCTGAACGGCCCGCGCTGGCGGACCGCCCCGTGGTTCCCCGGCGACGGCGACGCCGTGCTGGCCGCCGCCCGCGCGCAGGGCCTGCCGGGGGTGCTGGCCAAGCGCCTGGACGCCCCGTACGAGCCGGGCGGGCGGAACGACGCCTGGCGGCTCGTCCCCGCCCGGCGGTGAACCTTTCGGCCGGCGACCGCATCGAAGCGGGCGAGGGCCGGTCTCTCACCGCGCCGTCGGCGCGTCGCCGCCGCCGGCGCGCCGCGGCGGGCTAGAGTCCCGCCCGGGTGCGAATCGGGCGGAAGGGCGGTAGATCACAACATGATGGGGCAGACGCATGCCCTCTCCGGTGCGCTGGTGTGGCTGGGGGCGGTGCCCCTGCTCGGCCAGGAGCGGCTGCTGGGCGAGCACGCGATCACGCTGTCGCCCGCGCAGCTGCTGGCGGGCGCGGTGGTGTGCGCGGGCGCGGCGCTGCTGCCCGACATCGACCACCACAACGGCCGCATCGCCAACACCTACGGCCCCATCACCAAGGACATGTGCAAGTGGATCGGCAAGCTCGCCGGCGGGCACCGGCAGGCCACCCACTCGATCGTGTTCGCCGTCCTGATGGGCCTGGCGATGGACTGGCTGGCCACCGAGTTCGTGTACGGCTGGTGGGCGGCGCTGTTCGTCATCGTCGGGTTCGGGCTGCGCGGCATCGGCCTGGACTTCGAGGGCCGGGAGCCGCAGTCCGCGCTGGCCGACTGCGCGGTCGCGGCGCTGGCCGTCTACCTCATGCACGACCTGGACATGAGCTTCGTCGGCTTCGCCGTGGCGCTGGGCTGCCTGGCGCACGTGGCGGGCGACTGCCTGACGCCGCGCGGCTGCCCGGTGTTCTGGCCGATGAGGTGGCGGGTGGAGATCCCGGTGATCCCGCGCACCGACGGCAAGGTGGAGCGCTGGGTGGTCATGCCGCTGCTGACGCTCGGCGTGGCGATCCTGACGATGCGGTCGGTGCTCGGCGAGATCGCCGCCCGCTGGCTCACCGAGGGCTGACGGCGCTCGCGTCCGGCGCCCCGGGCGCCGGCCCTCATGGCAGCGGCGTGTGCCTCGTCGGCCCGTCAGGCAGCAGGTCGCGGAAGTCCGCGCATCTGATGAGCCCCCGCTCGCGGCCCGAGCCGTCCGGCGCTCCGGCGGCGCCCTCGGCCGGGGCCGCGCCCGTCAGGCGCACCCCGCTGACGCCCGGGACCGTCTCGGCGGTGCAGGCGACCTGGGCGAGCGCCGGACGGCTCCAGGTGGGCGCCCGGTCTCCCGTCGCCTTGGCGCCCCGGGCGGCCACGTTGACGTGCAGTTCGGTGGAGCCCCGCCGCGCGGCGGCCGGCCCGTCGTGCACGGGGGCTGGCCGCAGCTCCAGCCGCGGCACGGCGTTGCGCAGCCCGCGGCGCCGCTCGGCCGCTGTGGGCTCGCCGCCGAGCTGCGTCACGCCGTGGTAGGGGTGGCCGGGCAGTCCGGGACGCACCACCGGCACCAGGCGGTCGTTCCGGTCGGCCAGGTACACCGTCACCTTCACGCCGTCGGCCGGGATGAGGGGCCCGCCTTCCGCCCGGACGGTGCCGGTCGGGCCGATGCCGCAGCCGGCGAGGACGAGCGCGAGCGCAGCGGCCGGGGCCGCGCGGGCGGGCCTGTGGGTGACGGGCTATGCGGGTGAGCGGCTGCGCACCCACACGTTCATCGGGTTCGGCTTCCCCGAGGCCTCGTTCCTGACGTTCGACCGCGGCGCGCTGCACCTGTGGGAGGCGACACTGGCGGCGCTGGGCCTGCTCCTGCTGCTGGTGGCGCTGGCACGCGTGCGGGCGGCGGCCCTCGCCGCCGGGTTGCTCGCGGTGAACTCGGCCGCCATGACCTTCATCATGGGGCCGAGCCCCCAGCGCGCCGCCCTGCCGCCCCCCGTTCCCCGGCGAGCGGACCGGCGGCGTCGCCGTGGACAGGGCGGTCCCCTGGCAGGTGCGGACGAAGCTGCTCTTCACGGTGTCGTGGACGCGGGTGGGCGGCATCGACGTCCGCAGCGAGCAGCCCGCCCCCGGCGTGTGCACCGTGGTGGTGGTCCGCCCCAAGGGAACCCCCGTCGACGCCACCTGGCCGGGGCACCCCGCCGGATGGCGCGCCTACCCGGGGCGCGCCTGGACGCCGGAATGGGCGGCCTGGCGCGGCCCCGGCTGCCGGTGAGGCGCGGCGCCCGGGGGCGCCTAGAAGCGGGTGACGAGGGCGATGCGGTCGTGGTCGACGAGGAAGCCGTCGGAGACGAACGTGACCTCGCCCCCGTATTCGAGGGTGGTCTCGATGACGTTGTCGACCACGTCGTCCACGACGTCCGCGCCGCGCAGCACCCCGGGCACGCCCTCGAACGGCACCAGCTCCTCGCCGCTGCGCACCGCCGGGGCGTAGTAGCCGCGCTCGACGATCAGGTGCTCGCCGCGCCCCTCCTCGACCAGGCGCACCACCTCGTCCAGCCCGGCGGCGTAGCGGTGCAGGCGGCGCGCGGTCTCCAGCTCGGCCAGCACCGCCACCTCGCGCAGGTCCTCGTAGGCGTCCAGCACCGGGCGCGCCAGCCGCGCCAGCGTGCTCGGCGGCGTGGTCTCGTGGCTGCCGTCGATGCGGCCCGCCACCGTCACCCGCGTCCCGGCCAGCTCGTCGAACAGCGCCTGCTGCCGGACGACGCCCGCGACGACCACGGGGCGGCGGTCGCGGGCCAGCACGGCCTCCAGCCGGGCCACGACCTCGCGCAGGTACTGGCGGTGGCGCTCGTCCTCGTCGTGCAGGCCCCACGGCGACTGGCGGCCGGCGCGCTCCTCGTCGACCGGTTCGGGCGTCGCCGGGAACCCGTGCCGGACGACCTCGGTCAGCTCGCCGCCGTGCCCGTCCCACAGCCGCGTCTCGTGGTCCGACAGCGCCAGCAGCCAGTACCGGGACGTCCGGGAGCAGGCGGCGACCAGGTCGCGGGTGGCGAACGTGGTGTCGACGACCACGCGCTGCTCCACCGGCTGGTCGACGGCGAAGGCGTGGTGCTCGCCGCCCGGCGCGGCGAACAGCGCCAGGCCCTCGGCGTGGGCCGGGTCGGCCGCGGCGGCGGCCCGTTCCAGGTTGTGCATCACCTCGTCGGCGACGTCGGGACCGACCCGCGGGTCGGAGTGCAGCCGCCGCCGCGCCTCGGCGAGCAGGTTGCGCAGGCGGATGGGTTCCTGACGGCGGCGCGGCGCGCGGCGCTCGGTCGGCAGCAGCACCGACACGGCCGGGTAGGTGCGCGGTTTACGCAGTTCGGAGAGTGTGGCGGCGTCCATGATCCCCCGATCGGATGTCCGTTTCTCTTTTCTAACGAAAGCCGGGTAAAGGCTGTGCAAGACCTTGGCGAGGATCGCCACCGGGCCGTGCCCGGCACGCCCGGGGCGCCCGCCGGTCCGCGGGTCGAGGCCCCGCCGGCGGGGACAATCGCGGGCATGAGGTTCCTCCGGACAGGGGCCCGGGCGGGCGCCGCCGCGCTGCTGGCGGGCGCCCTGCTGCTGGGCGGATGCACGGGCGGCGACGACTCCACCGGGGCGCGCCGCGCGGCGGACACGGCGTCCGTCGCGGTCGGACCCGCGGCGTCGTCGCTGGAGCAGCAGTTCGAGAAGGTGGTCGCGAAGGTGCTGCCGTCGGTGGTGCAGATCCGCACCGACCAGAGCGTGGGGTCGGGTGTCGTGTTCGACGGCGACGGCAACATCGTCACCAACGCCCACGTCGTCGCGGGCGCGCAGAGGATCGAGGTGATCGCGGCCAGCGGGGGCCGGCCGCTGCCCGCCGCGCTGGTGGGCGAGTACGCCCCCGACGACCTGGCCGTGGTGCGGGTCGACGGCGCCGGGCTGCGGCCCGCCGCCTTCGGCGACTCGGCCAAGCTGCGGACGGGGCAGATCGTGCTGGCCATGGGCAACCCGCTGGGGCTGTCCGGCAGCGTCACCAACGGGATCGTCTCCGCGCTGGGCCGCACCGTG
This sequence comes from Actinomadura keratinilytica, assembly GCF_039539665.1. Lineage (NCBI taxonomy): Bacteria > Bacillati > Actinomycetota > Actinomycetes > Streptosporangiales > Thermomonosporaceae > Actinomadura > Actinomadura keratinilytica. The sequence continues at coordinate 7,114 of NZ_BAABDO010000054.1, read as the reverse complement.
ACCACCCGGCGCGAGGGCGCCTTCCCCGGCGCGACGATCGCCAACGCCATCCAGACCAGCGCGCCGATCAACCCCGGCAACAGCGGCGGCGCCCTGGTCACGCTGAACGGCGAGGTGATCGGCATCCCCACCGCCGCCGCGTCCGACCCGCAGATCGGCGGCACGGCCGCCGGCATCGGCTTCGCCACCCCGAGCGGCACGGTCCGCACGATCGTCCCGCAGCTGATCAAGGAGGGGCGGGTGCGCCGGTCCGGCCGGGCCGCGCTGGGCGTGTCGATCCAGACGGTCATCAGCGGCGGCGATCCGCGGCAGACGGCCGTGGGCGTGGTGGAGGTGACGCCCGGCGGCCCGGCCGACAAGGCGGGCATCCGGCCGGGCGATTCGATCCGCGCGGTGAACGGCACGCCCACGCCCAACACCAGCGCGCTGGCCGAGGTGCTGGCCGGGCTGCGTCCGGGCGACACCGCCCAGGTGCGGATCACCACGGCGGAGGGCGCCGACCGCACCGTCGAGGTGACGCTCGGGCAGCTCCCCTGACGGCCGCGGCGGCTCATCGCGGGGCGGCCGTGGCGGCGGGCAGGCGGTCCGCGCCCGCCGCCCCGGGTCGGGATGGTGGCCATCTGGTCCTCCCGTCGGTGCCGGAAGCCCGATCGCGGGCCGTGCCGTCCGCCGCGCGCCGCATCCCGGCGGCCCCGGGCCCGCCGTCACCCGCCGTGCAGCACCAGCCGCGCCCGGGCGTAGTCGACGGTGATCACGCCGAAGCGGCGCAGCTCGTCCGAGCCGAGCAGGCCCGCCACCCGGTCGTCGCCGACGTCGGTGACGACCAGCGACCGGCCGCGCAGCGGCCGCCCGCCGACCCGCCAGTCGCGGACCCGCACCAGCGGCGCGACCGTGCTGCCGCCCACGCCGCGCACGCGGGCGCTCTCCCCGGTGCCGGGCAGGCCGATCCGGTCCACCAGGCGGCGGTCCACCGAGGAGGAGGACGCCCCGGTGTCCAGGATGAAGTCATAGGGGCCGAACCCGTTGACGGTGACGGGGACGAGCACGATGGTCGCGCCGTCCCGGGTGAGGATCCGCAGCGGCACGGTCGTGGCCTGCGGCGCGGGGCGGGCGGTGGGGCGCACGTCGGCCGGCGCCTGGGTGGACCGGGCCGCCGGGACGACCTGTGCGTTCTCCATGCACGCCGGCGCCCACGCGACCACCGCGCCCGCCATCACCGGCGCGACCACCGACGCGATCCGCTGCCTCCACATCCGCGCCCCCCGTCACCGACATACGGGATGAGCGCGGCCATTCCCGGATAGCCCACGATCTAACTTCTCCCAGGTCGGGCCCCGGCCGCCGGACCGGATCCGGCGCGGCCGCGCCCCGGCCCCCGCGTCACCCGAGCCGTTCGATCACCGGGGCGAAGGCGTCGACGAAGGGGGCGTGCACCGCGACGTAGGTGAAGCCGTAGCGCTCGCGGCGCTCCCGCAGCTGCTCGGCCATCTGCTCGACGGTGCCGAACAGCAGGAAGGGGCAGTCCAGCACCTGCTCGGGGGTGAGGTAGGGCATCCGCTCGGCGGCGAGGCGCTCGGCGAAGGCGCGCCGGTCCCGGGTGACCTCCACATGCTGGATCAGGACGTTCAGCTCCAGCTCGGCGAAGCGGTCGCCGGCCCGCTCCCGCACGAACCGCACGCGGTCGTCGGCCTGCTCGGCGCTGCCGAGCAGGAACGTGCCCGGCGGCCGCCCCGGCGCCTGGCGGACCCCGGCGATGCCGACGATGTCGGCGTGCCGGGCGGCCTGCTCCAGGACGCGGTCGCCGGTGCCGCCGATCAGCAGCGGCGGGCCGGACCCGCCGAAGCCGCTGTGCTGCACCGGCGCCAGCACCGACAGGCCGTGGGCCGCCTCGCGGTCGGCGCGTTCGGCGTAGCCGGGCTCGGCGAAGAGGCCGCGCAGTTCCGCCACGAGGGCGGCCATGCGGTCCGCCCGGGCGCCGAACGGCTCCCACGGGATGCCCGCGGCGTCGAACTCCCATTTCATGTGGCCCGCGCCGAGGCCCAGCTCGACCCGCCCGCCGGTGAGCCGGTCGGCCGTGGCGACCTCCCGCGCCAGCAGGTGGGCGTTCCAGAAGGCGGCGTTGAGCACCAGGGCGCCGACGCGCAGCCGCTCGGTGGCGTCCGCGGCGGCGACCATGGCGGGGAACGGCGCCGGGCCGCCGAGGTGGTCGGGCAGCAGGGCGATGTCGTACCCCTGCGCCTCGGCCCGGCGGCACCGCCGGACGAACGAGTCCCGGTCCGCCACGTCGAAGAAGTTGAACCCGAATCGGAAGCCGCGCATGGCGATCACTCCACCACATTCGGCCACGAAATGTACAGAACGTACGCTCACGGCCGAACGCGGAGGTCATCCGCGCCCGGGATCCGGCCGGGGCCGCGGCGCCCGGGCCGCCGTCACCCCGCGGAGCCGTCGCCCTCCCCTGCGCGGGTGAGGTCCGGGCCGTCGGCCTTGTCGGCCGGGCGGGGGCGCCGGGCCCGCCGGTCGCGTTCGGCCAGCTTGGCGAGGCGGGCGTTGTAGGCGGCCAGCTCGTCGTCCTCGGCCGCCTCCGTCTCGCCCCGCGCGGCGCGCTCGGCGGTGCGCTCGGCGGCGCGGTCGGCCCTGCGGTCCATCCGCCGGGCCTGCCGCTGGTCGTCGAAGAACCACTGGAACGCCAGGAACACCAGCACGATGAAGGTGGGCACCTCGCCGAAGCCCCAGGCGATGGCGCCGCCGGTGTGCTGGTCCTTCAGCAGCGAGGTGGCCCACGACGGGTAGACGGCGTTGTACCAGCCGCGCGCCAGCGGCTCGCCCAGGTTCATCAGCGCCAGGCCGAAGAACGCGTGGAACGGCATGGTGACGAACAGCAGCAGCAGGCGCCCCGGGTAGGGCAGCCGCCGGGGGGCCGGATCGACGCCGATCAGCACCCAGAAGAACAGCGACCCGGCCGCCAGGAAGTGCACGGTCATCGCGATGTGCCCGAGGTGGTTGCGCATCGCGGCCTGGAACAGCGGCGTGAAGTACAGCGCGAACGTGCTCGCCACGAAGATCACGGTGGCGACGCCCGGGTGCGTGACGACGGAGATGTAGCGGCTGTGCAGCAGGGCCGTCAGCCACTCGCGCGGGCCCCGGTCGCCGCGCACGCGCGCGGGCGGCAGGGCGCGCAGCGCCAGGGTGACGGGCGCCGCGGCCACCAGGAAGATCGGCGTCAGCATGGACAGCACCATGTGCTCGGCCATGTGCACGCTGAACATCACCGGGGCGTACCGGGCGACGCCGGTCTGGGTGACGGCGACGATCGTGAGCAGCCCGAACAGCCACGAGACGGTGCGCAGGACCGGCCAGGAGTCGCCGCGGCGGCGCAGCCGCACCACGCCCGCCAGGTACAGGCCGCCGAGCACGACCACCAGCGCGGCGAAGAACAGGTCGAACGTCCACAGCGCGGCCAGCCGGCCGACGGTGATCGGCGGCGGGACCGGGAAGCCGAGCAGCACCTCGGCGGGCGTCTGGTCGGTGGCCGGGGCGGGCGGCGCGGTGCGGGCCAGCGCCACGGCCAGGCCCATGGTGGCGGCCATGACGGCGGTCTCGACGCCGGCCAGCCGGATCAGCGCCCAGGGCCTGCCGTCGGCGACGGCGGGGACGGTGCGGCGGCGGTGCCACCAGCCGAACCAGCCGAGCGCGGCGAACGCGACGATCTTGCCGAGGGCCAGTCGGCCGTAGTCGGTGCTGACCAGCTCGGCCGGGTCGGGCAGCCGGGCGATGACGTTCACCAGGCCGCTGGCGCCGACGGCGACGTAGCACCACAGCGCCATGCGGCTGAACCGGTCGGCCATGACGTCCAGCCGCGCGCGCCGGGTCAGCCCGTGCGCGACCAGCATGGCCAGGCCGCCCACCCAGGGCGCGGCCGCGGCGACGTGCAGGGCGACGCCGGTGACGGCGACCGAGTGGTTGGCGGCCGAGGCGGAGTGGCCGGTCAGCGGGGGCGGCAGCAGCGCGATGCCGGCGACCGCCAGCAGGCCGACCGTCGCCGCTGGCGTGGTGGTGGTGCGGGCCAGCAGCGCGACCACCACCGCCAGCAGCACCACCAGCATGAGCGCGGTGCCCTGCGGCAGCTGGCCGACGTAGTTGCTCAGCTCGCTGCCGGTGAGGATCTGCCCGACCGGCTGGCCGAGCACGTCGGCGACGGTGAACACGAGCGTGGCCGCCGCGGCGGCGGCCCACGCGGCGGCCGCCCAGGACGCGGCGCGCAGGTAGGCGAGGGAGTCACCCGTCAGGCGCGGCGCCTCCTTGCCCTTGCCGCCCTGCAGGGGCAGCAGCGCGACGGCGGCCAGCAGCGCGCCGACGGTCAGCGCCGCGCCGAGGTTCATCGCCAGCCGCGAGACGGGCAGGCCCCAGCGGGTCAGCGCGCCCGCGTCGGTCAGCCCGGGGATGACCTTCTCCGCGGCGGCACCGCCGAGGACCAGGCCCGCCGCGAGGACGGCGAAGCCCGCGGCCAGCGCCACCGCGCCGACGCGCAGGACGGCCGCCGTGCCGCCGCCGGCCGGCGTCCCGGTGTCCTTGGTCGCCGTGTCCCTAGTCGCCACCGCCCACCGCTCCGTTGTCCCGGGTCTTCGCGACCCCGCCGCGTTCCCGGCCCTGCCGGTCGCGTTCCGCCGCGCGCTTGGCGCGGAACACCATCGCCATGCCGATGCCGATCCCCACGACCAGCCCGATGAGGATCATGAGCCACGGGATGCCGCCCTCCGCGCCGTCGTTCTGCGCGTACGGGACCGCGCCGCGGCCGGGCGGCAGGGTGTGGGCGGACGCGGGCGTCGCGGGCAGCCCCGCGAACGCCAACGCCAGGGCCGTGCCGGCGCCCAGCAGGCGGCGCGGCACGGGACGCAGCATGTCGATGTTCATGGGCGGCCGGGATTCTCCAGAGTCGGTACGGGGCCTGCATCAACCCTACTGAGGGTCTCCCGTTGCCGTGCCGGGGGTCAAAGTGCGGTGAGCACGTGGGTGCGGCCGTGCGCGGCGAACTCGGCGCGCAGTGCCGCGGCGTCCGCCCGGTCCAGGGGCCGGTAGGCCGGGTCCCGGCCGGGGCGCCACCAGACCGGGTCGCCGGTCTGCCAGTGCGCGCGGCGCAGCGGGCGCTTGTCGACCTTGCCGGTGGCGGTGAGCGGCATGGACCGCACCAGGCGGACGAACCGCGGCGCCCACTTGGTTCCCAGGTCGGGCTGCGCGGTCAGGAAGGCGGCGAACGCCTCCGGGTCGAACGGCCGGCCGTCCAGTTCCAGGGCCGCCATCACCTGGTCGCCGGTGCGGGGGTCGGGCACCGGGTAGACCGCGCACATCACGACCGGGTCCCAGCGGGACAGGATGCGCTCGACGGGCGCGGCGGCGAAGTTCTCGCTGTCCACGCGGAGCCGGTCGGTGCCGCGCCCGGCGAAGTAGAAGTGGCCTGCGGCGTCGCGGTAGCCGAGGTCGCCGCTCCAGTAGGCGCCGTCGCGGACGCGCTCGGCGTCGGCGTCCGGGTCGTTGTAGTAGCCCTCGAACGCGGCGCCGGCGTCCAGCCCGACGATCTCGCCGATGGCCTCGTCGGGGTTGAGCAGCGCGCCGTCGGGGCCGAAGCGGGCGCGCGGGCACTCGGCGCCGGTGCCGGGGTCCAGGATCGCGACCCGGCGGCCGGGGTGGGGGACGCCGAGCGCGTCGGGCGGGGTGTCCGGGGTCCGGTGCAGGGAGACGGCGCCCTCGCTGGACCCGTACCCCTCGATGACGCGGCAGCCGAAGCGCTCGGCGAACCGGGCCATGTCGCGGGCGGACGCCTCGGTGCCGAACGCGGTCTGCAGCGGGTTGTCGGCGTCGTCGGGCCGCTCGGGGGTGGCCAGGACGTAGGCCAGGGCGCGGCCGACGTAGTTGAAATAGGTGACGCCGTAGCGGCGCACGTCGCCCAGGAACCCGGAGGCGGAGAAGCGGCGGCGCAGCGCGATGGCGGCGCCGGCGTGCGCGGCCATCGCCACGTTCGCCATGATCGCGTTGCCGTGGAACAGCGGCATCGCGCAGTAGGCGACCGAGTCGCGGTGCAGGCCCATCATGGCGGACCGCCGCGCGATGTCGGCGAGCCTGCCCTGGCTGCAGATCACCGCCTTGGGCCTGCCGGTGGAGCCGGACGTGAACAGCAGCAGGAGCCGGTCGTCCGGTGCGGCGTCGGCGGGGTCGGGGGCGCCGTCGGGGAGCGCGGCCGCGTAGGCGTCGTCGTCCACGCGGAGGGTCGGGCCGGTGCGGTGGCCGTCCAGGAGGCGGGCGTGGGCGGAGTCGGTGACGATCAGGTCGCAGTCGGTGTGGCGGATGTCGGCGGCCAGTTCGGCGCCGCGCCGGGTGGGATTGACGCCGACGAGCGTCGCGCCCGCGAGCGCGGCGGCGCCGAGCCAGAACACGTATTCGGGCACGTTGTCCAGCAGCACGCCCACGTGGGGCGGGCGGTCGCCCGGGCCCGGGCGCAGCTCGCGCAGCATCCGCGCCCGGGCCGCGGCGGCGCGCACGGTCTCGGCCCAGGTGTACGACTCGTCCTCGAAGAGCAGGCCGGCGCGGTGGTCGCCGGCGCGGTCCAGCAGCAGTTCCGCGAACGTCGCCCTCGCCACGCCGCGAGCGTGTCACCCAAGCGTACGCTTGGTCAAGAGCGTGGTCTCACCCGCAGTCGCAGCAGCAGCAGTCGCAGCCGTCGCAGTTGCAGTCGCAGTCGCAGTTGTCGCAGTGCCGCGTGCACCAGCACCGGTCGGAGCAGTCCTTGCCGCGGTACTTGCTCCATTTCGGCTGGTAGAGCCCGCAGGTGAGGCACACCAGCGTGCCGGTGAAGCACGGGATGGGGAATCCGGGGCGCTGGGGGCGCCCCTTGCCGAACATGCCGCCGAACATGTCCCCGCCGAAGTTCCCGCCTCCGCCGATCGGCGGGTAGTCGCCACCGCCGCCGTGTCCACTACCGCCGTGTCCGCCGCCGCCGTGTCCGCCGGCGCCGCGACCGCCGTGGGGCGGCGGGGGCGGGTAGCCGCCCTGCGGCGGGTAGGGGCCCTGCGGGGGATACGGCCCCTGCGGGACGTGCCCGCCCGGCGGGTAGGCGTTG
>NZ_BAABDO010000053.1:0-42281 GCF_039539665.1 Actinomadura keratinilytica | reverse complement strand
TGTGCGCCGACCGCGACCTGCCCGACCTCCGGCGCCTGTGCAAGCTGGCGGCGGAGGTGCGGGACGCGGCGCGGGAGGACCTGGCGCGCGCCGAGCCGGTCCTGCGCGCCCTGGACGGGCGGCTGCCCGAGCCGCTGGCGTCCAAGCTGATCGCCGGCACCCTGCGCTGGGACGCGCCCGACGTCGGCTCCGCCCTGGACGCCCTGGCCGACCGTCCCGTCGGCGGCGTGCTGGCGGTGCGGGACGTGGCGCGGGCGCTGGTCCCCGAGCCGCGGTCCGACCGGTGGTACGTCCGGCCCGAGCCGAAGGAGCCCGAACCCGAGCAGGTGCTTCCGCATGCCCTCCGGCTCGCCGCGCGCGGCGACGTCACCGGCGGCCTGTTCGCCTGCGCACTGGCCGAGCGGCACGGGCGGCGCGCCGGCTGGCCGGAGCAGTGGCGCGACCTGCTGCGGAATCTGCGGGCCCACCCGCACCCGGACGTCACGTACGCCGCGCGCGATATCCAGACCGCGTACGAATGAGGTAGGCGAGCACGGCCAGGAACAGCAGCGTCGCGGCCGCCGCGAGCGTCCAGACGATCTCCCCGGCCGAGCGCTGGTCGTCCAGCGGGGGGACGCCCCATGGCCGTCCCAGACGGGTGAACCAGCCCGCGGCGAACGCGTCGTCGGAGCCGGCGAGGTGCAGCGCGAAGGCGGCGTGGAAGGGCAGGGACGCCGCCAGGACCGCCACCGCGCGCAGCGCCCGTCCGGGGTTCGCGACCGCGCGCAGGTAGCAGTACCCGGCCGCCAGGAACACCGCCAGGACCAGCGAGTGGATCGCGTGGTTGCGCAGCGAGGACTCGAACAGCGGCGTGAAATAGAAGCCGTAGAGGGTCGCGGCGAGCAGCGCCGTCGCCGCGACCGGATGCGTGAGCAGCCGCACGGCCCGGCTGTGCGCCGCCGCGTCGACCAGGTCCCGGGGCCGCCCCTCGGGAAGCGCGCGCAGCGCCAGGGCGACGGGTGCGCCGAGCCACAGCATGACCGGCGCCAGCAGGGTCACCGCCATGTGCTGCACCAGGTGGGCGCTGAACAGCACCATGCTGTAGCGGGCCAGCCCGCTGGAGGTGGCGGCCAGCACGATCGTCAGCCCCGCGTACCAGGCGACGACGCGCGCGAGCGGCCAGGCGCCGCCGCGGCCGCGCAACCGCACGACGGCCGCCGCGTACAGGACGCCGCCGAGCACGGCCAGCGTGCCGAGCAGCGGGTCGATCCACCAGTCCAGGGCATAGGCGGACACGCTCGGCGGGCCGGGCAGCGGGAAGCCGAGCCGCAGCTCCACCGGGTCGAGCGTGTCGCCGGCCAGTTCGGGCGGCGGCGTCCGCGACAGGCCGGTGGCCAGCGCCATGGCGGCGGCCATGACGACGATCTCGACGGCGGCGACGCGCAGGAACGTCCCGGTGCCGCGCGACCGCAGCCGCGGGATGCTCGCCCGCCGGTGCCGCCACCCGAACCCGGCCAGCGCCGCCAGCACGGCGATCTTGGCGGCGACCAGCGCGCCGTACCGGGAGCCCGGGTCGAAGCCGCCCAGCCGGATCCAGGCGCTGACCGCGCCGCTCACCGCGACCACGGCGAAGCACACCAGCGCCACGGCGCTGTAGCGGGCGACGGCCTCGGCCGCGAGCCGCCCGTCCCACCGCACCGCCATGGCGAGCGCGACCAGCCCGCCCGCCCACACGGCCGCGGCGAGGACGTGCGCGGCCAGGCTGTGGACGGCCAGGGCGTGGAACGAGGCGTCCGCCGCGTGCCCGGTGAACATCGGCGGCAGCAGCCCGGCCAGCGCCAGCAGCAGCGGGTATCCGGCGGCCTGCGGCGTGCGGGCCAGGGGCGCGGTGACCGCGACGGTGGCGGCGGCCACCGCGACGGCGACCAGGGCGCGCCCCTGCGGCAGGTCCGTCAGGAACGCGGCGAGCAGGTCGCCGGTGACGCGTCCGGCCGGGACGCCGAACAGGTCGCCGGTCGAGAACGCGGCCGCGGCGAGGGTGGCCAGCGTCCAGGCCAGCGCGCACAGCGACGCCGCCCGCAGGCACCGCTCCAGGTGGCCGGACGCGGCGGGCAGCAGCACGGCGGCGAGCAGCAGCCAGCCCGCGGTGAGCGTCCCGGCGGCGTTCATCGCCAGCTCCGACAGCGACAGGGCGCCCTTGGTGAACGCCCCCGCCTGGGTCAGCCCCGGCGCGGCCTGCTCGCTGATCGAGCCGCCGAACCGGACCGTCGCCGCCAGCACCACCAGCGCCGCCGCGACGGCGGCCAACCCGGCCTGCGCGGGCCCGGCCGGTGCGGGTCCCGGCGACGCCATCAGGACGGCCCGGCCGTTTCCATGGGAATGCGCGCTGCTCACGCCTTCCCTGTACGCAGCGCGCCCCCTGCCCCGTTCAACGGAGCGGGGCAGGGGGAGGCGCCGTCATTCGGAGAGCTCGTCGGCCACGGCGCGGGACGTCGACTCCAGCTCGTGGGCGAGCTCCTGGAGCTCGGCGCCGCCCGCCATGAGGGCGGTGAGCTCCTCTCGGGTGATCTCGTCCTTGGTGCGGTAGCCGATGCTGCGGCCGCGGTTGAGGATGAGGAAGCGGTCCCCGACCGGGTAGGCGTGGTGCGGGTTGTGGGTGATGAACACCACGCCGAGGCCGCGTTCGCGGGCCTGGACGATGTAGCGCAGCACGACCCCGGCCTGCTTGACGCCCAGCGCGGCGGTCGGCTCGTCCAGGATCAGGACCTTGGCGCCGAAGTAGACGGCGCGGGCGATGGCCACGCACTGGCGTTCACCGCCCGACAGGGTGCCGATGGGCTGGTCGACGTCGCGCAGGTCGATGCCCATGTTCAGCAGCTCTTCCTTGGTGGTGCGGCGCATGAAGTCGACGTCCAGGCGGCTGAACGGGCCGAACCCCTTGCGCTTCTCCGAGCCGAGGAAGAAGTTGCGCCACACCGGCATGAGCGGCACCACGGCCAGGTCCTGGTAGACGGTGGCGATGCCGCGGTCGAGCGCGTCGCGGGGGGAGGCGAACTCCACCGGCTCGCCCTGGACCTCGTAGGTTCCGGCGTCGTGCCGGTGCAGCCCCGCAATGATCTTGATGAGGGTGGACTTGCCCGCGCCGTTGTCGCCGAGCACGCAGGCGACCTCTCCGGCGTGCACCTCCAGGGACACCTCGCGCAGCGCGATGATGTTGCCGTAGTTCTTGCCGACCCCGTCCAGCCGCAGCAGCGGCACCCGTCCGCTCATCGCGCCCGCTCCACTCTGCGCCGCACCACCAGGTTGACCACGGTGGCCACGAGCAGCATCGCGCCGAGGAAGAACTTGAACCAGTCGGGGTTCCACTCGGCGTACACGATGCCCTTGTTGGTCATGCCGAAGATGAACGCGCCGATGGCGGCGCCGACCGCCGAGCCGTACCCGCCGGTCAGCAGGCACCCGCCGATCACCGCGCAGATGATGTAGAAGAACTCGTTGCCCACGCCCTCCCCGGACTGCACGGTGGCGAACGCGAACACCAGGTGCATACCCGACAGCCAGGAGCAGAACGCCACCCCCATGAACAGCCCGATCTTGACGCGGTCGACCGGCACGCCGACCGCGCGGGCGCTGGCCGGGGCGCCGCCCACCGCGAAGATCCAGTTGCCGATCCGGGTGCGCAGCAGGATCCAGGTGGCGACGGCGACGAGCAGCAGCCACCAGAACACGGTGATGTTGACGTTGACCCCGCCGATGTCGAGGTCGGAGGCGAACACCGCGCGCGCCGAGGAGAAGCCGTCCATGTCGCGGACCGAGTCGCTGGCCACGTTGCCGGTGACCGCCTTGGTCACGCCGAGGTTGCCCCCGGCCAGCATGAAGAACGTCGCCAGCGTGATGATGAAGCTGGGCAGCCCCGTCTTGATGTACAGCAGGCCGTTGAGGTAGCCGAGCGCGAGGGTGACGACCAGGGACAGCGCCACCCCCACCCACAGGTTCAGCGTGAGCTGGTAGCTGACCAGCGCGGCCACCAGCGCCGAGGTCGTCACCATCACCCCGGCGGACAGGTCGAACTCGCCGCCGATCATCAGCAGCGACACCCCGACGGCCATGATCCCGAACGTCGAGCCCGCGTACAGGACGGTGGAGAACGACTCGGCGCGCAGGAACGCGTCGGCGACCAGGGAGAAGAAGACGAACACCGCCACGGCGCCGAGCAGCGCCCCCAGCTCGGGGCGGGCCAGCAGGCGGCGCGCCCACGACCGCCGCGCCAGCCGCTCGTCGGCCGCGGGCGCGGACGGCTCCACGACCACCTGCCCCATCAGCGCGTCCCCCGGTCGGCGTACGCCTCGATCCGGGCGGCGTCGTCCTTGGAGACGATGGCGGGCCCGGTCAGCACGGGGCGCCCGCCGCCCAGCACGTTGCCGTTGGTGCGGTACAGCCACACCTCGTCGACGGCCTCGTACCCCTGCAGGTAGGGCTGCTGGTCGACGGCGAACTGCACCGACCCCGCCTTCATCAGCGCGACCAGGTCCTTGTTGAGGTCGAACGTGGCGACCTTGGCCGTCGAGCCGCTCTCCTTGACCGCGTCGACGGCGGTGGCGGCGACCGCGGCGTTCAGCGTCAGCACGCCGTCGATGCCGCCGTCGGCCTGCAGCTTGGCGGTGATGGACGACTTGACCTGCGGCATGTTGGTGCCCTGGACGAACAGGTCCTGCATCTGCCCGCCGAAGGTCTTGCGCGCCCCGGCGCAGCGGTCCTCCAGCCCGACGTTGCCCTGCTCGTGGATGACGCACAGGGCCCTCTTGGCGCCGATCCTGGCCAGTTCGCGCCCGGCGGCCTCGCCCGCGACCGTCTCGTCCTGCCCGAAGTGCGCGATCGCGCCGTACCGGGCGGACACGTCGGCCCCGGAGTTGATGGAGACCACGGGGATCCCCGCGGCGACGGCCCGGCCCACCACGTCCTTGAGCGCGTCCGGCTTGGCGAAGGTGACGATGATGCCGTCCACCTTCTTGTCGATCGCGGACTGGACGAGCTGGGCCTGCTTGCCGCCGTCCGGGTCGGCCGAGTAGAGGAACTTGGCGCCGTGCTTGGCGGCGGCCGCCCGCGCGCCCTTCTGCACGATGTCCCAGAACGCGTCGCCCGGACCGGAGTGGGTGATCATCGCGATGGTGAGCCGCGGCCCGCCCGCGGCGGCCTTCTCCTCGGCCTTCTTGCCGCCCGACTGGCTGCAGGCGCCCAGCGCCAGTGATGCCGCGGCGCCCAGGGCCACCAGGGCCATGGTCCGTGTGCGCTTCATCGGCGTCTCCGTTCTCCCCGAGTGGTGGGTGGGATGGGTTGCCCGAGTCGGTGTCCTCCGGACTCCGATGATCGCGAGATGTTAACGCTCCCGCCTCGCGGCCGCCGTCACATTCCCCTGCCCCCGGCGGGGACGGCGGCGCCTGCCGCCCTGCCGCTCGGCGGCGCGCCTCATCGCCGCACCTCCGCCACCTCCACGATCCGGTTCTCCCGCCGGGCCAGCTCGCACGCCTCGGCAAGGTAGAACGCCTCCAGCGCCTCCTCGGGCGGGCAGGGGTTGCCGTGCCGTCCGGCGACGAGGCCGACGAAGGCGCGCAGCTCGGCGTCGTAGGCGTCGGCGAAGCGGTCCAGGAAGCCGGTGTAGGGGCGCCGCGGGGGCGGGCCGCCGGGCAGCCCGGTGGCGGGGGTGCGCTCGTCCAGGCCGGCCACGATGCTGTCCTTGGAGCCGAACAGCTCCAGCCGCACGTCGTAGCCCGCGGCGTTGTAGCGGGTGGCGGCCAGCAGGCACAGCGTGCCGTCGTCGAGGGTCAGCAGGGCCGCGCCGGTGTCGACGTCGCCGTGGCGGCGGAACACCTCGTCGCCCCGGTTGGCGCCGACGGCGGCCACCGTGACGACCTCCCGGCCGGTGACGTACCGGATCGCGTCCAGGTCGTGGATGACGCAGTCGCGGAACAGGCCGCCGGAGCCCGGCACGTACGACGGCGGCGGCGGAGCGGGGTCGAAGCTGCAGGAGCGGACGGTGTGCAGCCAGCCGAGCCGCCCGCCGGCGACGGCCTCGCGCGCGGCGACGTACCCGGTGTCGAAGCGGCGCTGGAAGCCGACCTGCACGGGCACGCCCGCGGCGGCCGCGGACCGCACTGCTTGGAACGTTCCATCAAGATCCGGGGCGAGGGGCTTCTCGCAGAACACCGGCACCCCGGCCGCCACGCCGCGGGCGACCAGGGCCGCGTGCGCCTCGGTGGCCGCGGCGACCACCAGCCCGTCCAGGCCGGCCTCGAACAGCTCCCCCACCGAGTCCGCGGCCCGCACGCCCAGGCCGGCGGCCAGGCTCCGCGCCCGGGCCGCGTCGGCGTCGGCCACCACCAGCGAGTCGACCTCGGGCATCTCCCGCAGCGCGGCGGCGTGGCGCGCCCCGATGCGCCCCGCGCCGGCAAGTCCGATCCTCATGCGACCTCCCGGTCGGCGGTTGGGTGGGCCCCGAGTGTGCTGGAGCGTTCCATGAGCGTCAACGCCCCGGACCGCCGGCCGCGCCGTATAAAGGTGTCCGAAAAGTCGGCACCGGTGTTCTAACAAGCGCTAGGTTTTCAGTATGCGGGTCCTCGTCACCGGCGCGTCCGGGTTCGTCGGCTCCCACACCGTCGCCGCGCTGCTGGCCGCGGGCCACCGCCCGCGCGCGCTCGTGCGCGACCCGGGGCGCGCCGCCGAGGTCCTGGCGGCGCTGGACGTGCCGGCCGACCGCGTCGAGCTGGTCCCCGGCGACATGCTCGACGCCGCCTCGGTCGCCGCGGCGCTGGACGGCTGCGACGCCGCGGTCCACGCGGCCGCCGCGGTCGGCGTCGCCGGCCCGCCGTCCGACCTGGTCGAGACGAACGTGGCCGGCACCCGCAACGTCGTCGGCGGCGCCGTGGCGCGCGGCCTGGACCCGGTGGTGTACGTGTCGACCGTCGCGGTGTTCGTCCCGCCGCCCGGGCCCGTCATCACGGCCGACGGCCCGCTGGCCGCGCCCCGCACCGGCTACGGCCGCTCCAAGGTCGCCGCCGAACGCTACGTCCGCGAGCTGCAGGACGCGGGCGCGCCCGTCACCACCGTCTACCCGGGCGGGGTGTGCGGCCCGCACCAGCCCAGGCTGGACTCGCTCATGGCGGGCCTGGCCGGCGCGCTCGGCCTGCTGTGGCCGGTCCCGCCGGGCGGCGTGTCCGTGCTCGACGTGCGCGACCTGGCCGCGGCGCTGGCCCGCGCCGTCACCCCCGGCCGGGGGCCGCGCCGCTGGATGCTCGGCGGCCACTACCTCACCTGGCCGCAGCTGGCCGACCTGTGCGACGACCTCACCGGCGTGCGCTGCCGCCGCCTGCCGGTGCCGGCCGCGGCCATGCTCGGCCTCGGGTCCGCGCTGGACGCGGTCAGGCGCGTGCGCCCCGTCGGCTACCCGCTGACCAGGGACGCCGCCGAGTTCATGGTCACGCTCGTGCCGACCGACGACCGGCCCGCCCTCGACGCCCTCGGCCTCGCCCTCCGCCCGCCCCGCGAGACGGTCGCCGACGCGCTGGCCTGGCTGGCCGCCGCCGGCCACCTGCCCGCCCGCCGCGCCGGGCGGCTCGCCCCCCGAAAGGAGCAGCCGATGACCGGTCTGACCCGCCGCACCGTCCAGCGCGTCTCGGGCGCGCCCTGGTTCGCCAGGGTCGGCCCCAAGGTCGTCCCGCCGCTGGACAGGGCGCTGCACCGGCTGACCGGCGGCCGGTTCCTGCTCGGCCAGGCCGTGGTGCCCAGCCTGGTGCTGACCACCACCGGCGCGGTGAGCGGCCTCCCCCGCCGGGCGCCGCTGGCCTGCCTGCCCGAACCGGACGGCTCGTGGATCGTCGTCGGCTCCAACTTCGGCCGCGACAAGCACCCGGCCTGGAGCGGCAACCTGTTGAAGAACCCCGAGGCCGAGGTCAGCTTCCGCGGCCGCACCGTCCCCGTCACCGCGCGCCTGCTCGACGACGCCGAGCGCGCCGAGATCTGGCCCCGGCTGCTGGAGGTCTGGCCCGTCTACGACCGGTACGCCGGCCGCGTCACCCGGCAGTTGCGCGTCTTCCGGCTCACCCCGCGCGGGTAGCGCGGCGCCCGCGCCGCAAGAAGGCCGGCGCGGGCGCCCGCGGGGCCGCCGTCACGCGGCGACGGCGGCGCCGTCGGCGGCGGGCTCCAGGGCCAGCTCCAGGACCTCGCGGACGTCGCTGACGGCGAACACCGTCAGCTCCTCCAGCACCTCGGCCGGGACGTCCTCCAGGTCCGGCTCGTTGCGCTTGGGCACGATGGCGGTGGTGATGCCCTGCCGGTGGGCCGCCAGCAGCTTCTGCTTCAGCCCGCCGATGGGCAGCACCCGCCCGGTCAGCGACACCTCGCCGGTCATCGCCACGTCCGGCCGCACCGGGCGGCCCGACAGCAGCGACGCCAGGGCGGTGGTCATCGTGATGCCCGCGCTCGGCCCGTCCTTGGGGATCGCGCCGGCCGGCACGTGGATGTGCACGCCGCGGTCCTTCAGGTCGCCGACCGGCAGCTCCAGCTCGGCGCCGCGCGAGCGCAGGTAGCTCAGCGCGATCCGCGCCGACTCCTTCATCACCTCGCCCAGCTGGCCGGTCAGCGTCACGCCGGTGTCGCCGGTCTCCGGATCGGCCAGCGACGCCTCGATGTACAGCACGTCGCCGCCGGTGCCGGTGACCGCCAGCCCGGTGGCCACGCCGGGCACCGCGGTGCGCTGCTCGGAGCGGCTCAGCTCCACCTCGGGGGTGTGCCGGGGCCGTCCCAGATACCGCTTCAGGTCGTCGGCGCCCACCGCGACCGGCAGCGTCTCGCGGCCCAGCGCCGCGTTCGCGGCGATCTTGCGGAGCACCCGGGCGATCGCGCGGTCCAGCGACCGCACGCCCGCCTCCCGGGTGTACTCGGTCGCCAGCCGCCGCAGCGCCGCGTCGTCGAAGGCCACCTCGGACGCCTCCAGCCCGGCCTTGTCCAGCTGCCTGGGCAGCAGGTGGTCGCGGGCGATGACCACCTTCTCGTGCTCGGTGTAGCCGTCGAGCCGCACCAGCTCCATGCGGTCCAGCAGCGGCCCGGGGATGGCCTCCACGACGTTGGCGGTGGCCAGGAACAGCACGTCGCTCAGGTCGAGCTCGACCTCCAGGTAGTGGTCGCGGAAGGTGTGGTTCTGCTCGGGGTCCAGCACCTCCAGCAGCGCCGCGGTCGGATCGCCCCGGTAGTCGGCGCCGAGCTTGTCGACCTCGTCCAGCAGCACCACCGGGTTCATCGACCCCGCCTCGCGGACGGCGCGCACGATGCGGCCCGGCAGGGCGCCGACGTAGGTGCGCCGGTGCCCGCGGATCTCCGCCTCGTCGCGCACGCCGCCCAGCGCGACCCGCACGAACTTGCGGCCCATGGCGCGCGCGATCGACTCGCCCAGCGAGGTCTTGCCGACCCCGGGCGGGCCGGTCAGCGCCAGCACCGCGCCGCTGCGCCGCCCGCCGACGACGCCGAGTCCGCGGTCGGCGCGCCGCTTGCGCACCGCGAGGTACTCCACGATGCGGTCCTTGACGTCGTCCAGGCCCGCGTGGTCCTCGTCCAGCACGGCGCGGGCGCCCGCGATGTCGTAGGCGTCCTCGGTGCGGGTGTTCCACGGGATGTCCAGCACCGTGTCCAGCCAGGTGCGGATCCAGCCGCCCTCCGGGGAGGCGTCGGAGGTCCGCTCCAGCCGCTCGACCTCCTTCAGCGCCGCCTCCCGCACCTTCTCCGGCAGGTCGGCGGCCTCGATGCGGGCGCGGTAGTCGTCCTGCTCGCCCGCGGGCTCGCCGTTCAGCTCGGCCAGCTCCTTGCGGATGGCCTCCAGCTGCTGGCGCAGCAGGAACTCGCGCTGCGTCTTCTCCATGCCCTCCTGGACGTCCTTGCGGATCGTCTCCGCCACGTCCAGCTCGGCCAGGTGGTCGCGCGCCCAGCCGATCACCAGGGTGAGCCGCTCCACCACGTCGGTGGTCTCCAGCAGCTCGATCTTCTGCTCCTGCGTCAGGTAGGGCGCGTAGCCCGCGTTGTCGGCCAGCGCCGACGGGTCGTCGATGCGCTGCACCACGTCCACGACCTGCCAGGCGCCCCGCTTCTGCAGGATCGCGCTCACCAGGCCCTTGTACTCCTTGGCCAGCTCCTGCGCGCGCCCGGTGGCGGGCGGCTCCTCGATGCGGACGCCCTCCACCCACAGCGCCGCGCCCGGCCCGGTCGTCCCGGTGCCGATGCGCACCCGCGCCGCGCCGCGCACCACCGCACCCGGCCCGCCGCCGGGGAGCCGCCCCTCCTGCTCCACCACGCCCAGCGTCCCGACCGCCGCGTACCGCCCCTCGAGCCGGGGCACCAGCAGCACCCGCGGCTTGGGCGCGGACCGCATCCCCGGCCCCGTCGTGCGCGCCGCGGCCCGCGCCGCCTCGACCGCCGCCCGCACCTCCCCCTCCGACAGGTCGAGGGGGACGACCATGCCGGGCAGAACGGCCCCGTCGTCCAGGGGCAGCACCGGCAGCGTCAGGGTCTCGCTCATGCTCCGCTCCAAAGTCCTTTACGGCGGCGGCTCCCGCTCCCCGGGAACCGCCCTGCGGACCCAACAAGGTTGAGTCACTCCCACTCAAGAAAACGGAGCAGGATTTTGTTTCCTCGGCAACGTTCGCTCTGAGCGATCGCCTTCCGGCGCCCCGTCGCCGGGCCCGCCGGCACAGATCTTCCCGGGGCGGCGTTTACAGGGTCATGACCTGGGGGTACGTACCGCAACGAGATCGTGACAGCGAGTGAAGGTCAACCCTCCGGGCCGGTAAAGGCCCGACCCGGCGGATCGAGGAGGGGTCACATGCCGCACACGGCGAGGGTCAGCGCGCCCCTTCCGCCCGCCCCGTCGCACGACCTCGTCCGGACGGCCGAGGACCGTCCCGGCGCGTCGGCCCGCACCCGGCATCGCCCCCTTGCGCGTTCGGGTGCCCGCGGTGCCTGCGCCCGGCGGCACGCCTCGGGTTCTCGGCCGCTCCGGGCCGGAGGCGGGCCTGCCGCCGCAGGAGCGCGGTGCGGCGGCAGGCTCCCCGACGACGGGCGCCCGGCTCCCGGGCCGGGCGTCCCTCCGGGCGCCGGTGCCGTACGCCCCCGCGGCACCGGCGCCCCCGTCCGCTCCGACCGTCCCCTGGGCGCGTCGCGCGACCGAGCGTGCGGCCGTTCCCCGCACGGCCGTACGGCCGTCCCCGAAGGGAGGTGAGTGGCACAGGCAAGCGATCAGCAGGACGGTCCGGCACCCCTGTCCCGACCCCGTTCCCGGACCGTCCGCACAGATGAACCGAATACCGCTGCGGTACCAGGCCCGCGGAGATCGCCCGTCTCCGCGGGCCGTCCCGTGTCGCGGGCCGTCCGGCGCCGCGGACCGTCCGGCGCCGGAGGCCGTCCGGTGTCACAGGGCGCGGCGCCAGTACTGGCCGTGGATGCGCGTGCCGAACCGCTCGGCGGGCTCCTCCTCCAGCTCCAGCTCGAACCCGGCGCGCTCGTAGATGCGGTGGGCGGCCTTCTGCAGGGCCGTGGTCCACAGCATGATCTCGCGGTAGCCCGCGGCGGCGGCGAAGCGCAGGCACTCGTCCACCAGGGCCGTGCCGATGCCCATCCCGCGGGCGCTCGGCTCGACGTGCAGCAGCCGCAGCTGGGCCGTGCGGTCGTCGCGGCGCACGCAGAACACGCCGCCGACCGGCTCGCCGTCGCTCTCGGCGATCCAGGCGTTCTCCCGTTCGGGGTCGTGGCCGTCGACGTAGTCGGCCACGACCCTGGCGACCAGCGCCTCGTAGGTGCGGTCCCAGCCGCACTCGGCGTCGTAGAGGGCGCCGTTGCGCTGCACCACCCAGCCCAGGTCGCCGGGGCGCAGCGGGCGCAGCGTGAAGGTGCGCCCGGGGGCGACGCCGTCGAGGACGCCGCGGATGGTCCGCATGGCCGCCACGAGCCGCCGCCGCTCGCCGTCGGGCAGCCGCTCCAGCAGGTCGCGGATCTCGGCGCCGGACCGCTCGTCGAGCATGGCGAACACCTCGCGGCCCCGCTCGGTGAGCCGGACGGTCTGGCGGCGCGCGTCCTGCGCGGACCGTTCGCGCAGCACCAGGCCGTCGCTCTCGAAGCGGGCCAGCATGCGGCTCAGGTAGCCGGCGTCCAGGTCGAGGGTGCGGCGCAGCTCCAGCACCTCGGTGGCGTCCCGCTGCGCCAGCTCGAAGATCACCCTGGCCTCGGTCAGCGAGTACGGGGTGTGCACCAGCCCCTCGCCGAGCACCCCGATGACGCGGGTGTAGAAGCGGTTGAACGAGCGGACCGTCGACACGTCCTCCGCCGGAACGGCCATACACCACCTCCAAAACGTTTGACTCAGTCAAACATATCGGCGGGGTGCGGGTCCAGGCGGAGGACGGCCGCGGGCGCCGCGGCGCCGACCCGGCGATCGGACCGCGGCGCTCAGGTTCCGTTGACCGGGTTTCGGTGGTCAGGCACCGGCGGCCGGCTGCTCGGCGGTGCGCGCGACCTCCCGCGCCTGCCGGACGATCCGCCGCTCGATGAAGAAGGCCAGGAAGGGCACCAGCCCCGCGGACACCATGACCACCATCTGCTTGAGCGGCCACTGCGCCCGGCGCCACAGGTCGTAGGCCATCGCCAGGTAGACGATGTACAGGGCGCCGTGGATCGGCGAGATGATCGCCGACGGGGTGGCGTTGCCGCCGATGTAGCGGATCGGCATGCCGACGAAGACGACCATCAGCAGCATCACGCCGACGACGATCGCCAGGATGCGGTACCGGTTGATGGCCGCTTCCACGAATCACACCTCTCTAGCGGGTCCTGGTCTCCAGCGGGTTCCGGCAGCACGGCACCGCCGCGGGCGCCGCGCTCGGGCGCGCCCGCGGCGGACGGCTCCGGTGCGGGTCAGTCGGGGCGGCCCGCCTGCGCGTTCAGCCGCGCCAGGTAGCGGTTGTAGGCCGCCAGCTCCGGATCCTCTTCCTCCTGCCGGCGGATGATCTCCTGCTTCACCTCGGCCTCGACGGGATCCTCGATGACCTTCGGCGCGCGGGACGCGGGATCGCCGTTGAGCTCGTCGCGGATCATCTTGACCCACATGACGACCACGAAGCAGGCGAAGATCGGCCATTCGAAGGTGTAGGCCCAGCTGCGGTCGTTGCCCGACTGGGCGCGCTCGAACTGCCACCACCCGAAGCCGAGGAAGGCCACGAACAGCACGATCGCCAGGGCGTGCAGCCCAAGCCATCCGGGGGTGAGAAACCTTCGCACGGCACCGAGCCTACCTCCGGGTCCGCCGAGGCCGTGACCACCCCCGGGCGTCGATGTTTCCTCAGGTCGGCGGTCCGGCGTGGACGGCGCGGGGCCGCAGCGGGCCGCCCCCGCTGAGCGACGGCTTCGTGGCGGGCTGGATCAGGTGGACGCCCCCGGACAGCATGGACCCCGCCGACCCGTTCTTCCGCGCCGTGCTGCCCCGGCTGTTCGAGATGGACGCGGCGGGCCGCCTGCTCGACCCCGGCGGCCGGCGCGCCGACGGCCGCGTCAACGGACTCGTCCGCATGGCCGCCGCCGGGCAGGTCGACCGGTCGCTGCTGCTCGACGGATGCGTGCGCCGCCTCCTGCGCGGCGGCACCGCCCAGGAGCTGCGCTGGTGCGGCGTGCTGCACGGGGCGCTGGAGCCGACCGCCGCCGAGAGCACCGCACGCGTGCGCGACTACCTGCGGCTGCTGCCCGCCGCCCCCGCGCGCGTCGCCGAACTGGCGCTGGAGCGCCTCCGCCGCGTCGACGCGGCGGAGGCGCTGCCGGAGGCCGCGTTCGTCGAGGCCGCCGAGGCGCTGCTATCGCGTCCGGAGAAGAAGCTGGTCCGGGCCGCGCTGACGGTCGCGTTCGGGCAGGAGGCCCTCGACCTGCAGGAACGCGCCGCGAAGATGGCCGCCAAGCACGCGGGCAGGGCCGGGAAGGAGGCGCGCGAGACCGTCCGGCGGGAGGCCGGCGCCCTGCACGTCCAGGCCCGCGACCTGCTCGCGGAGGCCGTCGGGCCGGTGGGGCCGCCCGACCCGCAGGCGCCCGTCCCGCCGCTGGAGGGGCAGGCGCCTGCGCCGCCTGTGCCTCCGGCGGCGCGGCTCGCCGCGCGTCCTCTGGCCCCGCCGATCACGTCCCTCGCCGAGCTGGCCGACGCGGCCGAGGACGGGCTCGGCCTCGACGCGCCCATGGCCGACGGCGAGCGGTTCCTGGCGGCCGTGGTCGAGCTGGCCTGCCGCAAGCCGCAGGAGACCCGCGACGCGCCGCGCAAGGTGGTCTACGACGCGGCGCCGTGGCTGGAGTACGACCACCCCTCCGCCGCCTTCCACGCGGCGGCGTGGGTCTGCGTCGCCATCCGGCCGCTGGCGCCGCCCCGCCAGAAGGTCCCCGGCCATTCCCGGTCGGCTCGCGGCGACCTCGACCGCCACCCGGCCCCCGGCCGCGTGCTGCCGCGGCGCGCTGCCGAGTCTCCGCCGTACTGGCCGCCGCCCTGCCCGGCCTCCTCCCGCCACCGGGCCGGCGCGCGCCCGCCGGCCTGCCCGACCTGCTCGCCCTCGCCGCGGGGACCGCCGAGACGACCGGCGCGAAAGCCGGCATCCCCGGCCTGGCGGAGCCGGCCGGACGCGGCGGCGGCAGCCGCCTGGTCCGCGAGTCGGTCCGCCTCCACCGCCTCCTGACCGCGCCGTGACCCGCGTCCCGCGGGGGTGCGCGGAGGCGGGACGATGGAATGGTGGGTGGAATGGTGCCGGTGTTCGTTCACGGCGGGTTCGTCCACGGCGTGTTCGTCCACGGCGGTAGGCACCGCGGCGGGGCCGCGGCGCGCGGAGAGGAGAAGGGCCGATGACGCCGACTCTGGCGTTCGGCACGGTCGAGACCGTCCTCGGCACGCTGCTGGTCGGCGTGACCGAGGCGGGGGTCGTGCGGCTGCGGTGGCACGACTCGCCCGCCGAGCGCGCCCGTACGGCGGCCGCGGTCGGCCTGCCCGTGGTGGACGACCCCGCCCGCACCGCGCCGGTGGTGGAGCGGCTCGCCGCGTACTTCGCCGGGAAGCGCGTGCCGTTCGACCTGCCGGTCGACTGGCGGCTGACGTCGCGGCTGCAGCGGCAGGTGCTCGCCACGCTGTACGAGTCGGTGCCGTACGGCTCGGTGGTGACCTACGGCGAACTCGGCGAGCGCAGCGGCGCCGGGGTGCCGGCGCAGGCCATCGGGCAGGTGATGGGCGGCAACCCGATCCCGATCATCGTGCCGTGCCACCGCGTGGTCGCGGCGGGCGGCCTGGGCGGCTACAGCGGCGGCTCCGGCGTCGAGGTCAAGCGCTGGCTGCTCACCCTCGAGGGCGCCCTTCCGGCCACGCTGGACTGGGATCTGGAACGGGGGCCCTGACGGCCCGCCGCGCCTGCCGGCCGCGCCGCGTCGTGCGGCGCGGCGGCCGGTAGGGGCCGGTCGGCCGCGGCCGCCGCGCCGCCGGAGGCCGCCGGGGCATGCCGGTCAGCCGGGCAGGTTGGCCTCGATCGCGGCGATGATCTCGTCGGACTCGGGTTCGACCTGGGGGGCGAACCGCGCGACGACGCCGCCGTCCGGCGCGACCAGGAACTTCTCGAAGTTCCAGCGGATGTCGCCGGTGTGGCCCCCGGCGTCGGCGAAGCCGACGAGGCCCTGGTAGAGGGGGTGCCGCCCTTCGCCGTTGACCTCGACCTTCTCGGTGAGCGGGAAGGTGACGCCGTAGGTCGCCGAGCAGAACTCGGCGATCTCCTCCGGCGTGCCCGGCTCCTGGCCCATGAACTGGTTGCAGGGCACGCCGAGCACGGTGAAGCCGCGGTCGGCGTATCGCTTCTGGAGTCGCTCCAACCCGGCGTACTGGGGAGTCAGGCCGCACTTGGAGGCGACGTTGACGATGAGCACGGCCTTGCCCCGGTACTGCCGGAGGTCCGCGGAGCCTCCCCGCAGACCGCCGATCTCCACGTCGTAGACGGACATGGGCCGATCTTAGGAGACGGCCCTCCGCCCCGCCCGCGACCTGCCGGCGGTCGCGGCGGAACGGCGACATTCGGGGGCGGAGCCCTGGCGGCGCGCCGGGTTACCGCCGCGTCGAGCCCGCCCCGTGTTCGCTAACCCTGCCCGAGGTTGATGGAGGTCACGAACGCCCCCAGCTGGTTGCCGGCGTTCCCCAGCTGCGCGAGCGCGTTGTTGACGACACCTGCCGCGTCCTGCGGCGAGCTGAGCAGGTAGAAGATGACGAAGGCGATGGCCCCGTAGCGGAGGTACTTCTTCAACATCCCGATGCCGTCCCTCTAGTAGCGCAGCGACACAATGACCCGAACCAATTGTGCCCGTCTGCGTCTGCCCGCAAAGCGGGAGTTTACTGTGACGGCCCGGGAGTCGGATGATCCCCCGCGACGGAAGAATCCCGTGTCCTTCCGGCGTTCCGCGGGGCCTCGCGCCCCGCCGCAGGTCAGGGGATCGCGCTGACGAACGTCGAGAACGACTCGGCGGCGCTGCCGAGTCCGCCCAGGCTCTGGTTGACCAGGCCGGCCGCCGCCTCGGGCCGGCTGACGATGTACCAGATGACGAAGGCGAGCCCCGCCATCTTGAACCACTTCTTGTTCACGTCCCCCACCTTCTGTGTCGCTGGCTCCACGCTCAGTGATTCCCGGCGGCGGCACCGGGCGGCCCAAGGCGGCGGAAAGACCACGTCAAGCGCGGTCGGCGGGCAGGCCGTGACGCATCAGGTACTCGGTGTAGAGGGGACGCAGCGCCTCGGCCATCTCGCCCTCGCCCGCGTGGGTGAACTCCTCCACCAGCGACAGCCCGTGGAGCAGGTCGAACGCGGCGCGGTCCTGCTCGCCGAGGACGGCCGCGGCCGCCGGGATCGCGCGCAGCAGCTCCCACACGAAGCCGACGTCGCGCCGCTGCCTGGCGCGTGCGACCGCCCTGTCGTGCAGCTCCCTGGCCGGCAGTCGTTCCAGGTCGGCGGCGTCGGGCGTGGCATCGGCCATAGCCCGACTCTAATGCGCGGCGCGGCCCGGGAACGTTCCGGGCCGCGCCGCAGAACCCGCCGCCGGACCGTCGGCTCCGTCCGGCCGCGGTGACGAATCTCACGTTCCTCAGTTGGAGATGGCGTCCGAGGGGACGGGCCGGTCCTGCTTGAGGGCGTCGAACAGCTGAGCGGCCTTGGTGCGGTGCCAGGTGATGTAGGCGCCGACCCCGGCGGCCGAGCCGGAGCCGCCGATCGGCACGGTGGTGGTGACGCCGTCGCCGCCGGTGACGCCGCGCATCGCCCACATCATGCGCACCAGGTCGTGCAGGTGGTCGCCGTCGTCCACCACGAAGTTGCTGGTGGCGTTGAGGGCCAGCGGGATGCTGCGGAACGGGTTGAGCAGCACCTCCGGGCTGGCGCTCTTCTTCATCAGGGCGCCGAAGAACTGCCGCTGGCGTTCGACGCGGTCGAGGTCGGCGCGGGCGGAGGCGCGGGTGCGCACGTAGCCGAGCGCCTTGCCGCCGTCGAGCGTCTGGCAGCCCGCCTGCAGGTTCAGGCCCGCCTTGCGGTCGCGCATCGGCTCCTTGATGCACATCTCGACGCCGCCGATCGCGTCGACCACGCCCACGAAGCCGCCGAAGCCGATCTCGGCGTAGTGGTCGATGTGCACGCCGGTGGCCTGCTCGACGGTGCGCACCAGCAGCTTGGGGCCGCCGAAGGCGAACGCGGCGTTGAGCTTGTTGCGGCCGCGGCCGGGGATCTCCACGTAGGAGTCGCGCGGGAGGCTGACGAGGGTGGTGCCGCCGTCGCCGTAGTGCAGCAGCATCATCGAGTCGGTGCGGCGGCCCTGCGCGTCGCCGGTGGCGAACTGCCGCTTCTGCTCGCGCGTCAGCCCCTCCCGGCTGTCGGAGCCGACGATGAGCCAGTTGGTGCCGGGGGTGTCGGCGACACGTCCGGCGTAGTCCTCCAGCACCGACTCCCGGTTGAGCCGCGAGTCGAGGTAGAAGTAGCCGCCGACGACGGTCACCAGCAGCAGCGCCAGCAGCACGGCCAGCACGCGCGGCCAGCGCCGCCTGCGACGGCGTCCCGCGTAGGGGTCCCCTCCGTAGGGGTCCCCGCTGTAAGGATCACCGCCGTAGGGATCCCGCCCGTAGGGGTCTGCGTAGGCGTCCCCGTACGGGTCGTGCTCGTGGTCGTACGGGCGCCCCGCCTGGGAGGATGCGGGCCTGCGTGCCACGCGCGTCCCCTTCCTAATCGTGTCCGGCCCCCGTCTGCCTTCGCGTCGTACCCGTAGACCTTAGACAACCCGGCGTGTCCCGCGCGTCAATCCACCGCATGATTGTGGGCCCGCCGCCGTCACCTCACCCGCCGACATGCGGACCGGCCGGCTCAGCCCTCGGGCCCACGGCGCGCCGTACGGGGTGCGGTCTAGATGTAGGGGCCGTGGCCGCCGCGGCCGACCTCCCGCGGACCGGGAGGCAGGTCCTCGGTGCGCAGCATGCGCACCTCGGCGTCGTCCATTTTGATGCCGGGTTTGGCGTCGGCGGCGGCGGTGATGCGCTGGGCCTGCCGTGCGATGGCGGCGTCCAGGAGGTTGCGGACCATGCGGGCGTTGCCGAAGGAGGCGCCGCGCGGTTCGGCGGCCAGCCGGGCCCGCACCTGCGGCAGGACGCCGTCGGCCAGGGTGAATCCGGCCTGGTCGGCCATCAGCTCGAAGATGGCCAGCAGCTCGTCGACGCTGTAGTCGGGGAAGTGGAGCCGCTTGGGGAAGCGGGAGGCCAGGCCGGGGTTGGAGGCCAGGAACCGCTCCATCTCGGTGCCGTAGCCGGCGACGATGACGACCAGGTCGGAGCGGTGCTCCTCCATCAGCCGCAGCAGTTCGGCGACGGCCTCGTGGCCGAAGTCGCGCTGGTCGCCGCCGGTGCCGGCCAGGGTGTAGGCCTCGTCGATGAACAGCACGCCGCCCAGGGCGCGCTCGACCACGGTGCGCACGCGGTGGGCGGTCTGGCCGATGTACTCGGCGACCAGGTCGGCGCGGGTGGCCTCCACCAGGTGCCCGGACGACAGCAGGCCCAGCTGCGCGTACACCGCCGCGATGAGCCGGGCGATGGTGGTCTTGGCGGTGCCGGGGTTGCCGGTGAACACCATGTGCCGGGTCGGGAACGCGATCGGCACGCCGGCGTCGCGGCGGACCTGCTCGGCGCGCGCCTCGGCCACCAGCGCCGCCACCTCCTGCTTGACCGCCGCCAACCCCACCAGCCGGTCGATCTGGACCAGGGGGTCGTCGGACACGGCCTCGCGGCCGGGCACCAGGGAGTCGGGGACGTCGGCGAGCAGGATCTCGTCGAGCGACTCGTGCTCGTC
The DNA here is from genome assembly GCF_039539665.1 of Actinomadura keratinilytica. Taxonomy (NCBI): domain Bacteria; kingdom Bacillati; phylum Actinomycetota; class Actinomycetes; order Streptosporangiales; family Thermomonosporaceae; genus Actinomadura; species Actinomadura keratinilytica. The sequence continues at coordinate 22,900 of NZ_BAABDO010000053.1, read as the reverse complement.
GACGACGCCGTCCTCCAGCACGCGCCGGCCCTGCATGGCCACGGCCCGGTCGAGCAGGTGGTTCATCAGCCGGGCGTTGACGAGCCCGCGGTCGCGGGGCGCGGCCTGCACCAGCGCCCGCACCTTCTCCAGCACCCCGGCCGCCAGCGCGAACCCCGACTCGGCCGCCTTGCGCGCGAACACCTCCACCAGCTCGTCATCGGTCAGATCCGGGAACCGCACCGTCTTGGGGAAGTACGCCGCCAGCTCCTCATGCGACCGCAGCAACCCGTTCAACTCCGCCTCCGGCCCGGTGAGCACCACCACCAGATCATCCGAATGCGTCTGAACCGCGGTCAGCAGCGCACCCACGAGCTCACGCCCCCGCACCGGCTCCACCTGGGCCAGCGCGTGCGCACCCCGCACCAGCAGCACACCGCCCAGCGCCCGCTCCACGGCCCGCCGCATCTTCAACGCGCTCTCACTGGTGTACTCGCCCAGCAGGTCGGCCCGGTCCACCTCCACCAGATGCCCCGTCGACAGCGCACCCACCTCGGCGAAGATCCGCCCGAGAATCCCCGCGACCTTGCCCTTGCCGGTACCGGGACTGCCCGCGAACACCAGATGCCGGGGCCGGGACGCCACCGCCATCCCCGCCTCCCGCCGCAACCGCGCCGCCTTCGCCTCCGCGACCAGCGCGGCGACCTCCCGCTTGACGGGTTCGATGCCGGCCAGGGCGGCCAGTTCGGCGTGGGGGTCGCGTTCCGCGGCCCGGCCCGGGATGAGCCGCTGCGGCAGGTCCGCCGCGACGACCTCCAGGACGGGCCCCGGCCTGCTTCCGGCCGGGGTCCCGGCCGCGGGCGCCGGGTTCGCCGGGTCGGCGTCGGCGGCGGTGCGCCGGGGAGGCTCGGTCTGGAGGGCGGCGGCCAGGCGGGCCCGGGCGTTGGCGGTGGCCTGGTTGGCCAGGTGTTCGACCAGGCGGGCGCCGCGCAGGTTGAGCAGGGGCGGGGTGGCGGCCAGCAGGGCGCCGGCCCGGGCGGCGACCTCGCGGGCGACCACGGCGGCGCGGCGGGCGGCGGCGCGGCGGGACAGCTCGGTGTAGTCGTCCTCGCGGAAGTCGCGGGTGCGGGCGACCTCGAAGGCGCGGACGAGGGCGGGGTTGGCGTCGAACAGGCGGCGGTCGCCGCCGGGGCGGCACAGCGCGACGACGTCCAGCGCCGGCGACCGGGCCATGAGCCGCCGCAGCTCCTCCGCGGCGGCGGGCCCGCACCGCTCGTAGGAGGCCAGCCGCTCCAGGTCGTCGACGACCAGCAGCAGCCGCGCCTCCAGGCACTCGCGGACGCGGGCCTGCAGCCACAGCACCGCGTCGCTGACGCTCAGCGCGGCGAACACCTGGTCGGAGATCCAGGCGGCCTCGCGGATGGCGCCGCGCTCGGCCAGCACGCGCTCCAGCAGTTCGGCGGCGGTGCCCTTGCCGGTGCCCTCGGGGCCGGCCACCAGCAGGCGGATCGGGCGCTCCCCCGCCGCCCGCGCGGCCAGCGCCTCGCGCAGCGCGCGGGTCAGCTCGGGCTGCCCGACCAGAGCCTCCGTGAGCTCGACGGCCTCGGGGGCGGCGGTCCGGGTTCCTTCGGCGAGGCCGGCGGGGTCCCGCCGGCCGGCCGCGGCGGCGCCGGGCGGGGCCAGGCGGTCCACCAGGTGGTTGGTGACGCGGCGGGACGCGAACAGGCGCCGCAGGTCCACCTGGAAGGCGCGCACCGGGACGCGGCAGCGCGGCATGGTGGCCGTCTCGGGCAGGCCCTGCACGGCGCCGGTGAGGCGGACCGCCATGTCGAGCCAGGCGCGGCACGCGTCGGCCTCGCCGGCGACGAGCCCGCGGGAAAGCCAGGCGCGCAGGGTCAGCTGCCAGGACTCGACGTCGAACTCGCCGCGGAGGGCGCGCAGCCGGTCCTGCAGGCGCTCGTAGCGCGCCGTGCCGACCGCCACGGCCATCTCGGCGGGCACGGTGGTCAGCTCCGCGGCCAGCAGCAGGTTCGCGACGGCGACGTCGGCGGGCTCGGTGTCGCCGAGCTGGGCGGCCAGGCGGCCGTGCGCGGCGTCCAGGCCCGCGCACACCCAGCTCAGGTAGCCGACGGGCCCGGACAGCTCCGGCAGCACGGCCAGGGTCTCGTCGGGCAGGCCGTCCGCCCACGCGGCCTCCAGGCGGTCCTGGGGGACGGTGAGGTCCCGCTCGCGCAGCACCGGGTCGGCCGCGCGCCTGTCGAACAGCTCCACCAGCGCCCGGCGGCGCGGCTCCAGGGGCTCCAGGCCGGCGAACACGTCCAGGCCGTCGCGCGCCAGCCGGTACATGACGGCGCGGCGCTCGGGGTCGTCGCCCGCGGGCTCGGGCAGCCACAGGCCGGGCGGGCGCCACCGGCCGCCCTGGGTGAACCACGCCAGCGGGTCGCGGACCGCGGGCTCGGGGGCGGCCAGGAAGTCCGACAGCAGCTCGTACTCCACGTCGCCCCGCGAGCCGCCCCGTACCGCCGAGGCCCCCAGCAGGAACGTCAGCAGCGACCACTGCTCGGCCCCGGCCACCGAGGTGCGCGGCCCGTAGAAGTCGCTGAGCGGCCGCGCGAGCAGCGCCGCGCGTTCGTCGGCGTTGAAGGCGACGGCGCGTTCCCGCATCTCCTCGTACAGGCCGTCCGGCACCCGCCAGGGACCGTGGGCGTACACGTCCAGGACGGGTTCGTCGGTCAGCAGCAGTTCGAGATGGTCGGGCAACCGGGGCGCGCTCACCTGGGACGCTCCTCCTTTGATCCCACCGCGGCCACGGGGGACGTCTCTGATGAGAACGTCCCCCGTGAGAACACTGATCGGTCACGTCTGGCAAGCACCCTACGCCCGTGGGAAAGGCGGGGCGGCCGCCGTTTGCGCCCTTGACGATGGCGCATAGTGTGGGAATGGCCCCCCTGCCCGCGGGCCCCGCCGTTACGGACGGTGTCGGAGCGCCCTAGGGGACGTCGCCTTATTGGCAGGCGTCGTGCCCTCCGGGATAGTTGACGGATGAGCCGATCTCGCCGCCGGGTCCGGCGGAGGCGCGTCCACCGTGTCCATCGTGCCCATCGAGACGGGGGACCCCGTGCAGCCGCTTGAAGTGACCTCCCGCCCGCACGGCGGGTGCACCGTGGTGCGGCTGCGCGGCGAGCTGGACATCGCCACCGCCGAGGAGCTGCGCCTGCGGGTGCGCCGGGCGCGGCGCGAGCACGGCGACCGGGTCGTGCTGGACCTGGCCGAGCTGGAGTTCGTGGACTCGCACGGCCTCTCGGCGATCCTCGGCTGCTACCGGTCGGCCGCCGAGGCCGGGGGCTGCCTGGTGCTGGTCGCTCCCCGGCCCATCGTGTGGCGGGCCCTGGAGATCACCGGGCTGCACCGCCGACTGGCCATCGCGGACACCGTCGAGGAGGCGGTCGCCGCCGCGGCGGCACCGTCCGGCGACACGGGCGGGTCCCCCGAAGGCGCAGCGGGCGAGAGCGAGGCTCCGGAAGGCGAGGGCACCGGCCCCGCCGGGCGGCCCGCCGCCGCGACGGGCACCTGACCGGCCGTCCCGGCCGGGTCCCGCCGCACGCGGCGGGCGGGGGCTCACAGCGGCAGCGGAGTCGGCCGCTTGGGCGCGCGGCCGTCGCCGCTGGACCGGCCGGTGGCGCGGCGCCCGATCCACGGCAGCAGGTGGGTGCGGGCCCAGCGCAGGTCCTCGCGGTACATGGTGAGGCGGCCCACGGGCGGGACGTCGTCGGGCCACGGCTCGCGCCAGTCCCCCTCCACCGGGACGCCGATCACCTCGGCGACGCGCAGCGCCATGCGCCGGTGCCCCTCGGGGGACAGGTGCAGGCGGTCCTCGTGCCAGGCCCGGGCGTCGCCGAAGACCGGCATGAGCGACCACAGGTCCACCACGGCGCAGCCGCGCCGGTCGGCGATGGCGCGCAGGTGCATGTTGTAGGTGGCGGCCTTGCCGCGCAGCCGGCGGGAGCCGACGCGGTGGTCGCGCGGGTCGAACCCGGTGAAGACGACGACGTCGGCGCCGCAGCCGCGCAGCCGCCGCACGGCGTCGTCGAACTCCACGGCCAGCGCGTCGGGATCGGTGCCGGGCCGGATGATGTCGTTGCCGCCGGCGCAGAACGTCACCAGGTCCGGCCGCATCTCCACGGCCGCCGGCACCTGGTCGGCGACGATCTGCCGCAGCAGCTTGCCGCGCACCGCCAGGTTGGCGTAGCGCAGCCCCGGATTGTGCGCGGCCAGGTGCTCGGCGAGCCGGTCCGCCCAGCCGCGGAAGCGGTCGGGGTCGTCCGGGTACGGGTCCTGGAGCCCCTCGGTGAAGCTGTCGCCGACCGCGACGTACGTCCCGATCCGCCGGGCGGACACCACGTCCTTCGACTGGTCCAAAGCAACCCCCTGATACGGCGCAATCCAACCGATTACGACGACATATCATGCAGGGTGCATATAACCCTACGCGACCGTAGGCCGGCGGGTCCGGCGCCGTACGGCACCGGACCCGCGAACGCAAGGACGCGCCGGTCAGGTCCAGCTGGGCGAGGTGCCCACCGCGCCGCCGCTCGGCGGCACCGGCGGCGTGGACGGCGCCGACGGCGGCATCGGACCGACCGATGCCGAGTGCACCGCCATCGCGTGCTGCACCAGCGTGATCAGCACCTGCTTGGTGGACTGCCGGCTGCGCGCGTCGCACTTGACGATCGGCACGTGCTTGCTGATCGACAGCGCCTCCCGGATGTCCTCCACCGCGTACGGGAACTCCCCGTGGAAGCCGTTGACGCCGACCACGAACGGCAGTCCCAGCTCCTCGAAGTAGTCCACGGCCGCGAAGCAGTCCTCCAGGCGGCGGGTGTCCACCAGCACCACCGCGCCGATCGCACCGCGCACCAGGTCGTCCCACATGAACCAGAACCTGTGCTGGCCGGGCGTGCCGAACAGGTACAGGATCAGCTCGCTGTCCAGGGAGACCCGGCCGAAGTCCATGGCGACCGTGGTCGTGGTCTTGTCGGGCACCGCCGACAGGTCGTCCACCTCGGCGCTGGCCGCCGTCATCACCGCCTCGGTGGTGAGCGGCATGATCTCCGAGACGGACCCGACGAAGGTGGTCTTGCCGACGCCGAAGCCGCCGCCGACGACGATCTTGACGGACGTCAGCTCGCCGTCCGCGCCGGGCGGCGCGGTATCAGAGCTTGCGAAGGCCACTGAGCACCCTTTCGAGTAGGCGGAGGTCCGGCTGGGCGTTGGCGGGGCGCGACTGGTGCAGCCGCAGCAGTCCCTCCAGGGCCATGTCGGCGACGAGCACGCGGGCGACGCCGAGCGGGATGCGCAGCAGCGCCGACACCTCGGCGACCGAGCGCGCCGACCGGCACAAATCCATGATCGCCCGGTATTCGGGCGTCAGGCTGGAGATGTCGCGGGGCGGGTAGGGCGCCGCCGTGACCAGGGCCTCGATGGCCAGGTCGTACCGCGGCTTGGTACGTCCCCCGGTCACGGCGTAGGGGCGCACCAGTGAACTGGCCTCGCCCTCCGCCTGGGCCTCCGGCGCTGGGCGTCCCTGGGCCGGATCGCCCGACCACCGGGGCGGGCCGCCCGGGCCGGGCCCGTAGGGCCTGCCTCGATCCATCTCGCCGACCTCCGTCCGAGTCAGTCGCTGCCACTACGGGGGGACGCCGCCCCCGCACCCCCGGGCTCATTGCTGGTCAATAGCGGGCCGGACCCGCGCCCATCTCCGACACCGACGGCCCGCCGTACGGCGGCTGCTGCTGCCCGTCGCCCGCGGACCGCAGCGCCGGCGTCAGCACCCGGCCCACGCGCTCCACCAGCAACGTCATCTCGTACGCCACCAGGCCCAGGTCGCAGTCGGGCGCCGCCAGCACGGCGAACACCGAGCCGTTGGCGATGGCCATCACGAACAGCAGCCCGCGGTCCATCTCCACGACGGTCTGGTTCACCCCGCCGGCGTCGAAGATCTTCGCCGCGCCCTGAGTGAGGCTCATCAAGCCCGACGCGATGGCCGACAGCTGGTCGGCCCGCTCCGGTGGAAAGCCCGACGAGTACGCCATCGGCAGCCCGTCGGAGGAGACCACGACGGCGTGGGCGACCTTCGGGACGCGATCCGCGAAGTTCGTCACCAACCAGTTGAGATCCTGCCCGCTCACGGGGTGCCTCCTGTCTCTCCGCCATCCTGTGACGGACCCTCACCATGCGTGCCGGCGGATCCGGCCGCGCCGCGAGCCTCATCGCGTCCGCGGCGCACTCCGCGCTGCAGGCTCGCGAAACGATTCCGTACGACATCAGCGGACTGGCTCTGCGCCTGCTCGCGCCGCGCCGCGGCGTTCTGCGGCGTGACCGCGCCGGGCACCCGGTTGCGACCGGGGACCCGCTTGGGCAGCCCCGCCGCGGTGCGGCTGCCCGCGACCGGCTTGCGGGTGGCGGCCTCCGCCACCCGGAAGCCCTCGTCGGCCGGGGACACCCAGCCCTTGGCCGGGTCCCCCGACGCGCTCTCTGTCCGGCGCTGGAACCACTCCGACTGCATCGCATCGAAGATAGGGGAGCGCTCGGAGGGACGCATACCGCCCTGTGGGGCGGACGAGCCCCGCGTAGGCGTCCGGGACGCCGGGGGCGTCGGCGCCGGGGGCGGGGTGGCCTGCCCGAACGGCTCCTCCGGGTAGGAGCCGTCCGGGGCGGAGGATTCGTCCATGGATGCCGGTTCGGGCGACGGCGCGTCCTCCCAGCGGCCGCCGCCGGCGGGCCCGCCCGGGGCGCCGGGCTGCCGCCGGGCCGGCCTGCCCGGCCCGGCGGGTCGCACGGGCGGCATCGGGCCGGTCTCCCACGACACCTGCCGGGGCTGGCCCTGCTCGGGCACGGCCGGCTGCGCCTCCGGCACGACCGGTTCCGAGTTGTGCAGATGCGCGCCGGGCTTGCGGACGGGCAGATCGCCGCCGTAGCCGGGCCGGTCGTCGCCGGCGCGGCCCGGGGGCTCCTCGGCGCCGTAGCCGGGCCGGTCCTCGTCGGCGCCGTACGGGGCGCGGTCGGTGCCGTAGGGGGCGCGGGAGCCCGCCCCGTAGGGGTCGCGGGCGTCGACGCCGTAGGTGTCCTTCGGCTCGTACTCGCCGCCCACCGGCAGCGGGCCGGTGCTGCCGAACGCCTGCTGCGGCTCGGCCGGGCCGGACAGCGGCGGCTGCGGGCCGGTCCCGTCGTTCACGGGGAGCGGTCCGGTGGTGTCGGGCGCGCCGTGCGGGCCGGTTCCGGCCATGGGCTGCGGGCCGGTGCCGCCGACCGTCGGCAGCGGGCCCGTGCCACGCAGCATCGGCTGCCCGCCGGTGCCGCCGTACGGGTCGTCGGCCTCGCCGCGCTGGAACATCCCGCCGCCGGAGCCGCCGGGCCCGGCCATCGCCGACGGCGCCGACACCCCGGCCAGCTGCGGCGACCGCCCCGCCGGGTCGGCGTCGCGGGAGCCGAAGCCGCGGGTGCCCACGCCGCCGCTCTCGCCGGCGCTGATCACCGCGTCCGGCAGCATCACGAACGCGGTGATGCCGCCGCCCTGCGCGGCGCGCAGCTCGACCCGGATGCCGTGCCGGACCGCCAGGCGGCCGACCACGAACAGGCCCATGCGGCGGGCCGCGGAGAAGTCGATGACCGGCGGGTTGGCCAGCCGCCAGTTGGCCTGCTCCAGCTCCTCGGCCGACATGCCCACGCCGTTGTCGTTGATCTGCAGCATGGCGCCGCCGCCGCTGAGCAGCTGCCCCGACACCGTCACCTTGGTGTGCTCGGCGGAGAACGTGGTGGCGTTCTCCACCAGCTCGGCCAGCAGGTGCACCAGGTCGTTGACGACCGGACCGGAGACGGTCATGTCGCCCTGCACGCGCACCGCGACCCGCTCGTACTGCTCGACCTCCGACAGCGAGGCGCGCACCACGTCGATCAGCGGCACCGGGCGGTTCCACCGGCGCACCTGCTCCTGGCCGCCGAGGACCAGCAGGTTCTCGCAGTTGCGGCGCATGCGGGTGGCCAGGTGGTCCAGGCGGAACAGGTTGGCCAGCTGCTCCTCGTCGCGCTCGCTCTGCTCCAGCTCCTCGATCAGCCGCAGCTGGCGTTCGATCAGGGTCTGGCTGCGCCGCGACAGGTTGACGAACATCGCGTTGATGTTGCCGCGCAGCACCGCCTCGTCGGCGGCCAGCCGGACCGCCTCGCGGTGGACCTCGTCGAACGCCCGCGCCACCTGGCCGATCTCGTCCTTGGAGTCGACGTCGATGGGCTCGACCTCGATGCCCTCGGCGGCGGCCTGCGGGTCGCGCAGCCGGTCCACCAGGCCGGGCAGCCGGGTGCCGGCGACCTCCAGCGCGCCCTCCTGCAGGCGGCGCAGCGGCCGCACCATCGACCGGGCCACCACGACGACCACGAGCAGGACGACGGCCAGCAGCAGGGCCAGCAGCACCGCGTCGCGGACGGTGGCGAACTCGGCGTCGGAGCGCAGCTCGTCGACGCGCTTGCTCACGTCGGCGCGCAGCCGCATCTCCACCTGCTGCATCCGGTCGATCCGGACGGTGGAGTCGTTCACCCATTCCTTCGCCTGGCGGGGCCCCAGCGGCTGGATGCTCAGCGACGTGGAGCGGGCCGCCAGGGTCAGCGCCTGGGCCCGGGTGTACTCCGCCTGGTCCAGCTCGGGACCGGTGACGGTGTCATCGAACAGCCGCTGCTCGGCCAGGTTGGCCGAGGCCCGGAAGTCCGCCATGCTCCGGGTCAGGTCCGCACGGGCGTCCTGCACTCCCTGCAGGGTGCCGGCGTCGAACCGGCGGTCCCACAGGGCCGCGGCGATGAGGGCGCGCTCGCGGGAGGCGGCGTCCTTCGCGCGCGCCAGCGACACCAGTGTCAGCATGCTGCGGGCGGTGTCGGGGTCGGACGCGTCGTAGGCGGCGACGACCAGGTGGGACAGGATGTCGTCGTTGAATTCGCTGTACTTGTCGACGACCGGGCCGGGGGCCAGCCGTCCGGCCAGCGACCGCAGCGCGCTCAGCGACTGCACCCGGTTGTCGATGTTGGCAAGGCCGAGACGCAGCTGCGTTCCGGTGATGTTCGCGTCGGCGACGGCCTGGCGGTACTGACGCGCCGCCGCGTCGACCGCCGATTGGCGCTGCCGCAGGGTGTCATCGTCCACGGCCCGCGCACCGCCCGCGGCGCGCTCGGCCATGGCATCGCGCTCGTTCTCCAATGCCTGGGACAGAACGCTCAGACGACTACCGATAGTAGCCAGATCACTGCTGCGCCGATACTCCCCCGCGTTCTCCACGGAGGAGAGGACACGGCCACCGGCCAGCACCGCCGCAACGACCGTCGGGATCGCGATGACGGCGATCAGACGCGTGGTCACGCGCCAGTTGCGCAGTCGCAGCCACCCGCCGGAACCCTTCTTGCGCTGGGGTTCCTTGCCGGTAGTGGGCGCTGCCCGGGGGGACTGCGGGGCGACCTCGGCCCCTTCCGCTGTGCGCACTGCCCTCCGCTACCTCTCAATGGACGACCGCTCGCGGCCCACACGCTCCGAACGCGTTTCAGGGTTTCCGCGCCCCAAGAGCCTCTGCGGGCGAGCGCGGAACATTGCAACACAGAGCTACCACCACAGCCAACCCGAATGATCACACAGGTCATGACTTGTGATGAATGAGCCGTGGATGTCACAGATTGTTTGCAGCTGTTCACATTTGTACGTGTAAAGCGGCATCTTACGACCATGCCCCTCGACGGTGCGCTACGCTCCCCGACCGTTGAAAGATCACATTGATCACCCTCCCCCGCAATCACGGAGCGTTGCCAAATGCATGCACTCCATCGCCGCACCCTGCTGGCCGGCGCCCTCGCCCTGACCGTGGCCGCCTCGGCGGCCGCGTGCGGAGACTCCGAGGAGAAGTCGGCCAACGGCCTGGAGCAGTCCGAGATCACCGTCGGCACCATGCTGGTCGGTGACACCGCCCCGCTGCAGCTGGCCATCAGCCGCGGCCTGTTCAAGGCCGAGGGCCTGACGGTCAAGACCCAGGTGATCAACGGTGGCGCGGAGGCCATCCCGCGCCTCAAGAGCGGCCAGCTCGACATCTCCTTCGGCAACTACGTCTCGTTCTTCAACGCCGCCGCCACCGGGGCGCTGAAAGTCAAGGTCGTCGCCGAGGCGTCGCAGACCGCTCCCAAGACGCACACCCTGCTGGTCGCCAAGGACTCCCCGATCCGCAGCATCGCCGACCTGAAGGGCAAGAAGATCGGCGTCAACACCAAGCGGAACGTGGGTACGCTGCTGGTGCGCTCGGCCGCCAAGCCCGCGGGCGTCGAACTCGACGAGGACAAGAACTTCGTCGAGGTGCCGCCGCCCAACATGGAGGCCGCGCTGAAGTCCGGCAGCGTCGACGCCGTCCAGGCGATCGAGCCGTTCGGCACCCAGATCCAGCAGAAGCTCGGCGCCCGGCTGCTGGCCGACCTGTCCTCCGGGGCCACCGCGGACTTCCCGCTCGCCGGTTACGCCACCACCGAGGAGTTCGCCAACAAGAACCCCAAGACGGTCGCCGCCTTCCAGCGCGCGATCGTCAAGGCGCAGGGCATGGCCGCCGACCGCAAGGTGGTGCAGGACATCCTGCCCAAGTACGCGCGCGGCATCGACGCCAACGTCGCCGCCACGATGGTGTACACCGCCTACCCGACGTCGCTGAACGCGACCCGGCTGCAGCGGGTGGCCGACGTCATGCAGCAGTTCGGGATCGCCAGCCAGCGCATCGACGTCAAGCCGCTGCTGATCTCGGGGGCGACGTCCGGATGATCGCTCCCCGGCGCTTGCTCCTGGGCGCCGCCGGCGTGGTCGGGGCGATCCTCGTCGTCGAGGCGGTCAACCGGCTCGGCCTCGTCGACGGGGACGCCCTGCCCGCCGCTTCGACGATCCTGTCGGAGGCGGGACGGCTGGCCGTCGACGGCGACTTCCTGGTCGACGTCGGCGACACGGTGCGCGCCTGGGCCGGCGGGCTGGCGCTGGCGGTGGCCGTCGCCGTCCCCCTCGGCGTCCTGCTCGGCTCGGTGCCGCTGCTGGGCACCGCCTCCCGCTTCCTGGTGGAGATGTGCCGCCCCATCCCGTCGGTGGCGCTGATACCGCTGGTGCTCATCCTGTTCTCATCGGTCACCCAGCAGAAGATGGCGCTGATCTTCTACGCGTCGCTGTGGCCGATATTGATCAATACGCTGTACGCGCTGCGCGACGTGGACCCGGTCGCCAAGGAGAGCCTGCGCGCGTTCGGTTTCGGCGAGGGATCGGTGCTGTGGCGGGTGTCGCTGCCCAGCGCCGGCCCGTTCATCGCCACCGGCGTGCGCATCGCCGCGTCCGTCGGGCTCGTCGTCGTCATCAGCGCCGAGCTGCTGGCGGGCGGCGGCGAGGGCATCGGCGTGTTCCTGATGGAGAGCCAGTCCGGCGGCGGCAACACCGACGTCATGCTGGCCGGCGCGTGCTGGGCGGGTGTCCTCGGGCTGGCCGCCAACGCGGGCCTGGTCGGCCTGGAGCGGCTCGCCTTCCGCTGGAACACCGCCCGCGTGGAGGGGGTGTCATGACGCGGTTGCTGCGCGGGGCCGCCGAGCGGCTGTGGCTGGTCGTGCTCGCGGTGGTCGCCTGGGAGATCGGCACCCGGGCGGCGCAGGAGGAGTACTTCCCGCCGCCGTCGAAGATCGTCTCGGCGCTGCACGAGATGTGGTTCTCCGGGCCGGCGTCCCGGCTGTTCCTCACCGACAAGGCGGTGGACGACTTCTCCACCAGCCTGGGCCACCTGTTCGCCGGCTGGCTGCTGTCCTGCGTCGTCGGCGTCGCGCTGGGCGTGGCGATCGGCCGCTCCCGCACGCTGAACGACCTGCTGGACCCGCTGCTGCAGTTCCTGCGGGCGGTGCCGCCGCCCACGCTGCTGCCGTTCTTCATCATGGTGTTCCAGCTGGGCGCCACCATGCAGATCATCACGATCGCGTTCAGCGTGGTGTGGCCGGTGCTGCTCAACAGCGCCGACGGCGTGCGCACCGTGGACTCCCTGCAGCTGGAGACCGCGCGGGTGTTCGGGCTGTCGCGGTACCGGCGCCTGGTGACGGTGATCCTGCCGGCCGCCGCGCCGAAGATCTTCGCGGGGCTGCGGGTCAGCCTGGCCTTCGCGCTGATCCTCATGGTGCTGTCGGAGCTGGTGGGCAGCACCGCGGGCATCGGCGCGCAGCTGATCGGCGCGCAGCGCGACTTCGACCTGCCCGCGATGTGGGCGGGCATCGTCATCCTCGGCGTGCTGGGACTGCTGTTCAACGGGGCGTTCGTGCTGCTGGAACGGCGGCTGCTCGCCTGGCACAGCGGTGCCCGCAGGCTGGCCAACTGAAACGACCAGGGGGCGCGGGGGCCGCCCCCGCGAGCACAAGCCTCGCTACCACCAACAGAAGGGTTGTCGTCGTGCTGGAGATAGCCGCCCTCAGCCACACCTATCCCGACGGGCACGTCGCCATCCGCGGCATGGACCTCACCGTGCCCGACGGCGAACTGGTGAGCATCGTCGGCCCGTCCGGCTGCGGCAAGTCCACGCTGCTGCGCTGCATCGCCGGGCTGATCCGCCCCACCGGCGGGAAGGTCGTCCTCAACAACGAGCCGGTCGAGGGCGTCCCCGACGGGCTGGCCGTGGTGTTCCAGGACTACAGCCGTTCGCTGTTCCCCTGGCTGACGGTGCGCGACAACGTGGCGCTGCCGCTGCGCCGCCGCGGCATGTCCAAGGCCGAGCGGCGGGACGCGGCGATGCGGGCGCTGGAGTCGGTGGGGCTCGCCGGCGCGGCCCGCAAGTACCCCTGGCAGCTGTCGGGCGGCATGCAGCAGCGGGTGTCGATCGCCCGCGCGCTGGCCTACCAGCCGTCGCTGCTGCTGATGGACGAGCCGTTCGGCTCGGTCGACGCCCAGACCCGGGAGGACCTGGAGGACCTGGTGCTGCGCGTGCACCGGGCCGAGCGGATGACGATCCTGCTGGTCACCCATGACATCGACGAGAGCGTCTACGTCGGTGACCGGGTGGTCGTACTGGGGCCGTCCCCCACCGGGGTGGTCGCCGACGTGCCGGTGCCGCTGCCGGCCGAGCGCGACCAGATCGAGACGCGGGCGCTGCCGGAGTTCATCAGCACGCGCGCCGCCGTGGGCCGGCTGGTGCGCGGCGACCGCGGCGCGCTCGGGGAGACCGATGTCACTGCGGCCGATTCCGCGAAGGCCGCACCGGGCGCCGTCGGCAGGACAAGGATGGACACCACAAGACGGGCATAGCCGACATCTCGGCGGGGCGCAGGGACGGCTGGGGCGGCTGCGGGGGACCTGACCCTCCGCCGGTCGAGGTCGGACGTCCATCAACGCGAGGACGGAAAGGCGATTCATGGACGCACTTGTCGTCGGAGCGGGCATCGGTGGCCTCACCGCGGCGCTCAGCCTGCACGAGGCCGGAATCCGCACCCGGGTCATCGAGGCGGCGACGGAGCTGCGCCCGGTGAGCGTCGGCATCAACCTGCTGCCGCACGCCGTGCGCGAGCTGACCGAGCTGGGGCTGGGCGAGCGGCTGGACGCCGCCGGCTGCAAGCCCGCCTCGATGGCGCACTTCGACCGGCACGGCGGCCGCATCTGGGCCGAGCCGCGCGGCACCGCCCAGGGGTACCGCTGGCCGCAGTACTCCATCCACCGCGGCGAGCTGCAGATGATCCTGCTCGACGCCGTCCGGGACCGGCTCGGCGCGGACGCCGTGCGCACCGGGACGGTGTTCGAGTCGTTCGAGCAGGACGACGAGGGCGTGCGGGCCCGGCTGCGCGACCGCGCCACCGGCGAGGTCGAGACCGTCCGCTACGACGTGCTGATCGGCGCGGACGGGAACCGCTCGACGGTGCGGGCGCAGCTGCACCCGGACGAGCCCGGGATGCTGTGGAACGGCGTGCGGGTATGGCGCGGCATGACCGAGACCGAGCCGATCCTGGACGGCCGCACCATCGCGGTGGCGGGCAGCAACTCCCGCGCCAAGCTGGTGGTCTACCCGATCTCCGGGCCGCTCCAGCGGCAGGGGCGGGCGCTGCTCAACTGGGTCGCCGAGGTCAAGATCTCCCACGACGGGATCACCGAGGCGCCCGACGTGGAGACCCGGGAGGGCAGCCTGGAGGAGTTCCTGCACGTCTACGCCGACTGGAAGTTCGACTGGCTGGACGTGCCGGCGCTGCTGTCGTCGACGGACCGGATCGTGTCGCACCTGATGATCGACCGGGATCCGCTGCCGTTCTGGAGCCGGGGCCGGGTCACCCTGCTCGGCGACGCCGCCCACCCGATGTACCCGATCGGGTCCAACGGCGGCTCGCAGGCGATCCTGGACGCCCGGGTGCTGGCCTACGAGCTGGCGCAGCGCCCCGGCGACCCGGTCGACGGGCTGGCCGCCTACGACAAGGTGCGCCGCGAGCCGGTGAACGCGATCGTGCTGGCCTGCCGCGACATGCCCGCCGACCGCGTGCTGCACACGGTGAGCGAGCGCGCCCCAGACGGCTTCGAGCGCATCGAGGACGTGCTGAGCGCCGAGGAGCTCGCCGCGATCAGCAACGCCTACCGGCAGACGTCGTTCTCCGACGCGGAGGAGCTGAACAACCGCGAGTCGTTCAGCGTGCGCCGCTGACGTCCCCGGCCGGCCCCCTCCGGCCTCACTCGGCGTCGGCGTAGCAGCCGACGACCGCGATCTCCATGGGGAAGACGACCGGGGTGCGGCCGAACAGCAGGCGCCCGGCCTCCTCGGCGGACGCCCGCACGGCCGCCCCCACCTCCCCGGCCAGCTCCCGGGGCGAGTGCACGATCACCTCGTCGTGCTGGAAGAACACCAGGCGGGGCGGGCCCAGCGCGGCCAGGCGGCGGCGCAGCGTGGCCAGCAGCACCAGCGCCCAGTCGGCGGCGGTGGCCTGGACGACGAAGTTGCGGGTGAAGCGGCCCCGGCTGCGCACCGCCGCGGCCGCGCGCCCGGTGCCCTCGGCGGTCAGGGCGCGCCACTCGGCCGACGGCGGCGGGCAGGTGCGCCCCAGCCGCGACCGGACGAGGTGACCGCGCTCGCCCTCGCGGGCGGCCGCCTCCACGAATGCGAACGCCTCGGGGAACCGGCCCTTCAGCACCGCGAGCAGCTGCCCGGCCTCACCGCCGCCGCCCCCGTACATCGCCGACAGCAGAGCGATCTTGGCCTTGTCGCGGGCGCCGCCGAAGGCGTCGGCGAGGGCGCTGTAGAGGTCGCCCTGGGCGGCGGCGCGGGCGAACGCGCGGTCGCCCGCCAGCGCCGCCAGCACCCGCGGCTCCAGCTGGGCGGCGTCGGCGACCACCAGGACCCAGCCGGGGTCGGCGACCACCGCGCGGCGCAGCACCCGCGGGATCTGCAGGGCGCCGCCGCCCTTGGTGGCCCAGCGGCCCGACACCACGCCGCCGACCACGTACTCGGGCCGGAACCGCCCGCCCGACACCCAGGTGTCCAGCCACGTCCAGCCGTGCGCGGTGTGCAGCCGGGCCAGCTCCTTGTACTCCAGCAGCAGCGGCACCGCCGGATGGTCGACGCCCTTGAGCACGTGCGCGCGGGTGGAGGGGACGGGCAGCCCGGCCGCGGCGAACGCCTTGACCACCTGCGCCGGGGAGTCGGGGTTGACGTGCCGTCCGAACGCCTCGCCGATGCGGTCGGCCAGCTCCTGCAGGCGGCGGGGGCGCATCCCGCCGGACGGGCGGGGCCCGAGCAGCTCGGTGAGCAGGGCGTCGTGCCGCTCGGCCGACCAGGGCAGCCCGTCGTGGCCCATCTCGGCGGCGGCCAGCGCGCCGGCCGACTCGGCCGCCGCCAGCAGCGCGAACCCCTCCAGTCCGGCGATGCGGCGGCGCTGCGCGGCGTGCACCGCCACGATCTGGTCGATGTCGTCGCGGCGGGCGGCCGCACCGGGTGCGCCGCCGGCGCCGGCGTCGTCGAACAGCGGCGGCTGGAGGGCGGTGTCGGGCGGCGCGGGGCCGGCGGGGACGGGCGCGCCGTTCAGCCTGGCCCAGGCCGCCCGCACCGAGCGCGGCTCGCCGTGGCGGCCGTCGTGGCCGAGCAGCAGCGTCTCGACCAGTTCGAGGTCGTGGCAGCGCGCCACCCGCACGCCCGCGCGCAGCAGCCGCGGATACACCCGGGCGGTGGACGGCCACACCCAGCGGGGGGCGGCGGTGCGCTCGCGGTCGGCGATCGCGGCGGCCAGGTCGGCGACGTGCTCGGCCGGCCCGGCGGGCGCGCCGTCGTCGCCGACCGGCCGCAGCGTGCCCCCGCCGTCCTCTCCGCAGGCCACCGCGATCCTCACACCGCCCCAGTGTCGCGGACGGCACCGACAGAACCGGCGCGGGGCCGGCCCGGCGTCAGGCCGGCGAGGCGGCGGGCCGCAGGGGGATCGTCACGTCGTCCTCCACGGGCGGCCGGTCCTCCTGGTCGCCGCAGCCCGTGGCGGCGAAGCAGCGGATCCGCAGCCGCTCCTCGGTGACGTCGATGCGCAGGAAGCTCTTGAAGAAGGGCGGGCTGTCCCAGTCGACCATCTCGGAGCGGAACCGCTGCGGCACCCGGCGCACCGGAAGCCGCGCGAGGCCCGGCCTGCGCCGCTCCCCCTTCGGCACGCCCAGCAGCGCGGCGACGATGCGCGCGCGCCGCGACGGGGCGGCCCCGGGGGACGTCCCCACGCTGTTGTAGGCGCGGGCCGGTTCGATGCCCAGGCGGTAGCGGACGGCCTCGGTGGCCTCCTGCGGGGTGAGCTCGAACAGCTTCGGCATCCGCAGCCACCTGCCGTACAGCTTGCTGTAGCGCGACAGCGAGTCGCCCCGCAGCGGGTAGCAGCGGAAGTCGTCCTCGTCCACCAGGCGGGTGCGGGGGATGGTGTGGGTGGCGTGCATGAACGCGCCGCTGCCGCCCGCCACCACGTACTGGATCGTGCGGTCGCCCACGCGCACCGGGTAGCGCTGGTAGTTGTGGACGTCGCCGCCGATCGCGGCGACGTAGTTGTTGGCCGGGTCGCGGACGATGGCGTCGACCGTCCCGCCGCCTTCGATCCGGCCGGGGGCGCGGCGGTCGTCCACGTACAGGGGCTTGCCGGTGATGAGCAGCTTGGGCTTGGGGCCGGCGGAGATCTCCCGCAGCCACGCCCCCTGGTCGCGGTCGAGGCCGCCGGCGATGCCGGTGTCGATGGCCACGATCCGCAGGGCGGGGGTGTCGATGGCCCAGTACGGGCCGGGCTGCCGTGCGCGCTGCCTGGGGGAGCCCCGGTAGCGGTCCCGGGCCTCGGCCAGCGCCTTGTCGTCCACCGCGCTCGGCTTCCGCCACAGCAGGCGCGGCACCAGCGCCAGGGGGCCGCGCCAGGGTTCGGGCGTGCAGTCGATCGTCAGGTCGCAGAACACCCGGAGGAACCCCTGCAGGCCGTCGTACCAGTCGTGGTTGCCGGGGACGGCGTAGATGGGCCCCGGGTAGCCCTGGTAGGGCCGGAAGAACTTGTCGGGGTAGTCGGCCGCGTCGCCCGCCGGATAGATGACGTCGCTGGCGATGACCATGAAGTCGGTGTCCTCCCCCACGCGCAGCGCGGGCGGCACCACGGCGTACTGGGAGCGGTCGCCCTCACCGGTGTCCCCCAGGAGCAGGAAGGAGAACTCCGCGGCCGAGCGGTGCATGGTGAACGCCGCCCTCGTGCCGCGCGCGGTCAGCGCGGCGACGCAGCGCCGCCGGATGCCGTCGGACGGGTCGCCGAAGAGCTTGGCGATGACGTCGTTGCGCGAGCGCCACAGGACCGTGGGGCGGCGCCAGGAGAACGGCTTGACCCGCTCGGGCAGCAGCTCGTGGTAGCTGCCCGGCTTCCCGCACCGCCACCCCGCGCCTGCCTCGGACGTACGGGAGTTCTCTGGGGTCTGCTCCGCGGCCGCGTCCTCGGCGCGCACACTACACCTCCGGGGGGATGAGGGGACAGCGCAACCCTTTCCGGAGATGATCTGCCCCGTCAAGCGGTTCGGCGGGGCTCACCCGGGGGCTCTTCCTCCCTGGCCGGACGGTGAGCGTTGTGACACGGGGATCAGCGTGGAGCCGGCGTTGTGAACGCGGGCTGCGGTCGAGGCCGCCGAACGGATGCGGTGATCGTCACGCACCTCGGGGCGCGCCGTCGAGCGCGGAGAACGCGGTCGGCGCCGACGCCACCCCCGTGGACGTCGGCGCCTCCACGCCCAGAGCGGCCGCGCCGGTCATGAGTCCCCCCAGAACGGCGAGCTGTCGCCATCTCATGACCGGTCCCGCAGTCGCCCTTAGGTCCCTTATCGGGACGTACTGAACGCTATACGGACGTCCGTAATGAGGGCTTAAACTGACCAGAACTTGCTGCCCAAATCTGGCTGCCCAAATCCGGTGCGGGGCGCCGGCCCGCGGGCTCAGGGGGCCAGGACGCGCAGCGCCCCGGGCAGGACGGTGGCGGTCACCGGGAGCACCCCGGGCAGCTCGCCGTCCGCCCCGTACGGCAGCGTCCGGCCCGGCGTGGTCAGCTCGATCCGCACTTGGCGGCCGCGCAGCACCTCCACCTGCGGGCGGCGCACGTGCAGGCCGTTCTCCAGCTCCCGCATCACGGCGAAGAACAGGGGTTTCGGCGCGCGCTTGATGACGACCACGTCGAGCAGGCCGTCGTCCACGCGGGCGTCGGGGGCGATGTGGCGGCCGAAGCCGTACCAGCCGGAGTTGGCGGCGACCACGGTGTAGCCGGTGCGAAGGTGCTCTCGGCCGTCCACGGTGATCCGGTAGTCGGCCGGCCGCCAGGTGAGGACGGCCCGCAGCGCGCCGACGTAGTACGCGGCCGACCCGCGCAGCACCCGGGTCCTGTTGGCGTTGCGGTTGGCGACGGCGTCCACCCCCGCGTAGACGCTGCCCAGGACGGGGGTGCCGTTGGCGTCGACGGCGTCCACGGCGCGCGGCTCCCCCTCCAGCAGCAGGCGGGCCAGGGCGTCGGGCCGGGAGGGGATGCCGAGCTGGCGGGCGAAGTCGTTGCCGCGCCCGGCGGGGACGATTCCCAGCACCGCCCCCGTCGCGGCCAGGGCGCCGCCCACGCAGCCGACCATGCCGTCCCCGCCCACGCCCAGCACGACGCGGCCGGCGTCGGCGGCGGCGCGCGCGAGCTCGGCCGCGTGCGGCAGCCCGCGGCTGTACTCGACGACGACGTCGGCGCCGGCCTCGCGCAGGAGCCGCGCCACGGGGACGAGCGTGGCCGCGGAGGCGGAGGCGCCCGCGGCGGGGTTGACGATCGCGGTGAACGCGCGGCGGCCTTCCGGAGACGGCATCGCGGCTACTCCTGGGCCGCGGGCGGGAGGAGGACGCCGGGGTTGAGGATCCCCTCCGGGTCGAGCCTGCGTTTGACGGCGCGCAGCACGTCGACGCCCAGCGGCCCGATCTCGCGCTCGTACCAGGCGCGGTGGTCGGTGCCGACGCCGTGGTGGTGGGTGATCGTGCCGCCCGCGGCCAGGATGGCGTCGCAGGCGGCGTGCTTGGCCTTCTCCCAGTGCGCCACCGCGTCGGCGCCCTGCGCGGACACCACCGTGAAGTACAGCGACGCCCCTGACGGGTACACGTGCGAGATGTGGCACATCACCAGCGGCGGTGTGCCCAGGGCGGTCAGGGTGGTGGTGAGCGCGTCCCTGACGGCCGTGTACAGCTGCGGCAGGCCGGACCAGAACGCGGCCGTCTCCAGCGTCTCGGCGAAGGCGCCCGCGTCCAGCAGCGCGTCGCGCAGGTAGGGGGCGCCGAACCGGCCGTGCTCCCATGCTCGGCCGGGCCCGGGGCCCAGGGGTTCGCCGCCCTCGCCCTCCAGCACGGCGCTCACCCGGGCGCGGCGGTCGGCGACCTCCTTCGGCGCGCCTTCGAAGCCGACCACGGCCAGGCATCCGGACGCCTCCGCCAGGCCCTGGCCGATGGCGTCCGGGTCGGCCAGGCCCACCATGGTCTCGGCCTCGTCGGACAGCCGCAGGACGGTCGGCCGCGGGCCGTCCTGGGCGATCCGCCGCAGCGCCGCGCTCCCCTGGGCGAAGGAGGCGAACCGCCAGCCCTCGTAGGCGTGCGCCTCGGGGGCGGGCCGGATCCGCACCGTCACCGAGGTGATCACGCCGAACGCGCCCTCGGAGCCGAGGACGAGCTGGCGCAGGTCCGGGCCGGCCGCGGAGCGGGGTGCCCGCCCCAGCCGCAGCGTGCCCTCGGGCGTGGCCACCGTCAGCGCGACCACCATGTCGTCGAACCGCCCGTACCCGGCCGACGCCTGCCCGCTGGAGCGGGCGGCCGCGAACCCACCGATCGACGCCCATTCATACGACTGCGGGAAGTGGCCCAGGGTGAAGCCGTGCCGGCGCAGCAGCTCCTCGGCCTGGGGCGCGCGCAGGCCCGGTTGCAGCACCGCGGTGCGCGACACCGGGTCGAGGTCGGCGAGGGCGTTCATGCGGCGCAGGTCCAGGGCGACGACGGCGTCGAAGGGGCCGTGCGGGGCCAGGCCGCCCACGACCGAGGTGCCCCCGCCGAACGGCACCACCGCCGTGCGCCGCCGCGCGCACTCCCGCAGGACGGCCAGGACCTCCTCGTGCGAGCCCGGGTACACGACCGCGTCCGGTGCGTCGGAGGTGTCGCCGACCCGGATGCGCAGCAGGTCGGGGGTGGACTTGCCGCGCGTGTGCCTGACGCGCGTCTCCGCGTCGGCGCGGACGTGCTCGGCGCCCCCGACCGCCTCGGCCAGGGCGGCGAGCGCCTCCTCGCCGAGGCGCGGCGCGGGGACCGCGACGTCCTGCAGGCGCGGCGGCGCGCCCTCGGCGGGGCGCACGCCGAGCAGGTCGCGCAGCAGGCGCACGGCGCCGTCCGGCAGGCGCCTCGCTTTCGCCGGGTCTCCCCACCCGCTCCACCGCATGTCCGGGGCGTCCACCGCACCTCCCTGCACCCTCGTCGTGCTTACACTGTGACACATGCCGTCTAATCGTCACAAGCCAACCGACGACGCGGTGCTGGACGCGGCCCGCGACTGCGTGCTGGCGGTCGGGGTGCGCCGCACCACGCTGACCGACATCGCCCGCCGCGCCGGGGTGTCGCGGATGACGATCTACCGGCGCTGGCCGGACGTGCGCACGATCGTCGGCGACCTGATGACCCGCGAGTGGATCGGCGTGGCGGCGGCCGCGCAGCCGCCCGAGGACGGCCGCCCGGCCCGCGAACGGCTCGTCGACGCCCTGGTGGAGGGGGTGCGCGCGTTCCGGGCCCACCCGCTGCTGCGCAAGATCGTGGAGGTCGATCCCGAGCTGCTGCTGCCGTACGTGCTCGACCGGCGCGGCGCCAGCCAGGAGGCCTTCCTGGAGTTCTTCGAGACGGCCCTGCGC
The DNA here is from genome assembly GCF_039539665.1 of Actinomadura keratinilytica. Lineage (NCBI taxonomy): Bacteria > Bacillati > Actinomycetota > Actinomycetes > Streptosporangiales > Thermomonosporaceae > Actinomadura > Actinomadura keratinilytica. The sequence continues at coordinate 1,497 of NZ_BAABDO010000053.1, read as the reverse complement.
GCCGGGCACGCCGACGGCACCATCCGGCGCGCCCATCCGGCCCGGCAGGCGCGCGCGCTGCTGCTGGTCGTCCAGTCGTTCGCGCTGTCGGCGCCGACCATGACCGACGACACCGACCCCGAACTGTCCCTGGACGCGCTGGACGCCGAGCTGCGCCGCATCCTGGACAGGACCCTGGCGCCGTGAACACGTCCCCGTCTGCGCACACATCGCCTGCGAGCACATCGCCTGCGAGCACGTCGCTGTCCGCCGCGCGCAGGGCCCGGGAGCTGGACGAGCTGCCCGGCAGGGTCGTGGACGTGCTGGTGGTGGGGCTGGGCGTGACCGGGGCGGGCGTGGCCCTGGACGCGGCCTCGCGCGGCCTGTCCGTGGCGGCGATCGACGCGCACGACCTGGCGTTCGGCACGTCCCGGTGGAGCTCCAAGCTGGTGCACGGGGGGCTGCGCTATCTGGCCTCCGGGCACGTGGACGTCGCCTACGAGAGCGCCGTCGAACGCGGCATTCTCATGGAGCGCACCGCCCCGCATCTGGTGCGCGCCATGCCGTTCGTGCTGCCGCTGACACCGATGGTGGGGCGGGCCCAGGCCGCCGTGTCCCGCGCCGGGCTGCACGCGGGGGACGCCCTGCGCCTGGCCGCCGGCACCCCGCGCGCCGCCCTGCCCCGCCCCCGCCGCCTGTCGGCCGCCGAGACGTCGCACCTGGCCCCTCCGCTGCGTCCGCACGGGCTGCGCGGAGGGCTGCTGTCGTGGGACGGGCGCCTCGCCGACGACGCGCGCCTGGTCACCGCCATCGCCCGCACGGCGGCGGGGCTGGGCGCGTCCATCCTCACCCGCTGCCGGGCCCTGGCCCTGGGCGGGGACGGGGCGCAGGTGCGCGACGAGCTGTCGGGCCGGGAGTTCACCGTGCGCGCGCGGGCCGTGGTCAACGCCACCGGCGTGTGGGCGGGCGGGCTGGTGGACGGGGTGCGGCTGCGTCCGTCCAGGGGCACGCACCTGGTGCTGCGGGCGGAGGCGCTGCCCGGCCTGACGGCGGGGCTGCACCTGCCCGTGCCCGGGGAGCGCAACCGGTTCGTGCTGGTGGTCCCCCAGGAGGACGGGCGCGTCTACGTGGGCCTGACCGACGAACCCGTCGACGGCCCCGTACCGGACGTGCCCGAGCCCACCGAGGCCGACATCGGGTTCCTGCTCGACATCCTCGGCTCGGCCCTCGACGTCCCCCTGGCGCGCGGCCAGGTGGCGGGGGCGTTCGCCGGGTTGCGCCCGCTGCTGGACGACGGCCGGGGCAGCACCGCCGACATCTCGCGGCGGCATGCCGTGCTGACCTCCCGCGACGGCGTGGTCACCGTCGTGGGCGGCAAGCTGACCACCTACCGGCGGATGGCCGAGGACGCCGTGGACGCGGCCGTCGCGTCCGCTCCCCGCCTGGCCGCCGGCCCGAGCCGCACCGCGCGCCTGCCGCTCGTCGGCGCCGCCCCGCCCGCCCGGCTGGCCGAGCAGG